>CAIWVZ010000315.1 GCA_903916245.1 uncultured Planctomycetota bacterium
CTTCCAACAATCTTTCGTGACGATGTGGGGCAACCTTCCCGTCTTCTTCAACGCCCTTTCGCTCGTGGCTCTCGCGGCGACGTTCATGGTGACGCTGAACACGATGCTTCTGAACGGGCGTGAGCGCGTGAAGGAATGCGGTGTCTTGAAGACCCTGGGCTTCGGAAGCGGCACGATGTTCGGACTGCTTCTCACGGAAAGCCTCGTGTACTGCCTCGGCGGTGCGATTCTCGGCGGTCTCGCCGTCTCGAATCTGAACGGCGTGGTCGTGCCGCGGATCGAACTGCCGCTGCACGTTCCGGCCGACTCGATGCTCATCTCGGTCGCCATCGGCGCCACCCTCGGCATCCTTTCCGGCATCGCGCCCGCACGCGCCGCCGCCAACATGAACATCATCGAAGCGCTGCGGAGGAGAACGTGATGAAAGTTCCGTTCCGCTATCACATCCGCAGCCTGTTCTATCGCAAGTCCACGACGATCCTGACGCTCGTCGCGGTCGGCATGACGGTCGCGGTGCTCTCCATCGTGCTCGCGTTGCAGCAGGGCTTCGAACTCACGCTGCTGACGTCGGCTCGGACGGACAACATCATCTGCATGCGTGACGGTGCGACGTCGGAAGGCGAAAGTTCGATGACGCGCGACTTGGCCCGCAAGGTCGCGGCCATCCCCGAAATCGAGCAAAAGGACGGCAAGCCGTTGGCGGTCGCCGAAATGTTCGCGGCGATCAACCTCGATCGCGTCGACCGTGGCTCCACCAACGTTTCGGTCCGCGGCACCTCCGATGCCGCCCTCGGCATCCGCGATTCCGTCAAAGTAAAGGAAGGTGCGTTCTTCGCCCCCGGCAAGAAGGAACTGATCGTCGGACGCGGTTTGACCGAACGCGTGAAGGGCTGCCGCATCGGCGGCTCGATCTCCGTGGGCGGCGAAGACTGGGCCGTCGTCGGCATCATCGATTCCGGCGGCGCCTCGTTCGACTCGGAGATTTGGGGCGACGTCGAACTCCTGAGCGCCGTCTTCGAGCGCTCCGGCTACAGCGTCGTTCACTTCCGTGCCCGCCCCGGTGTCGATGTCGGGGCCCCTGCGAAGATGGTCAAAGGCCGTGACTGCAAGGAGACTTTGGTCCCTGCGACGGGACTGCTCGGCCGTCTCGCGGGACCCGACTTCAAGTTGAAGGCGATGAACGAGCGCGACTACATGGAAGCGCAAGCCGGCGTCTTGGGCGGCGTGCTCGGCGGATTGGCGCGCGGCCTCGCGATCATCATGGCCATCGGGGCGATCTTCGGTTGCACCAATACGCTTCTCTCCGCCGTCGCGGGGCGCACGCATGAAATCGGCGCCCTCCTCGCGATCGGCTTCAAGCCGTGGCAAATCCGCGTCGGCTTCCTCTTCGAAGCGCTGGTGCTCGGACTGGTGGGAGGCATGCTCGGCATTCTCTTCGCGCTTCCGGTAAACGGTCTCGCGACGGGAACGATGAACTGGAAGACGTTCTCCGAACAGGCGTTCGCGTTCCGCATCACCGGGACGGTCGTTATGGAGGCGATGATCTTGGCGGCGGTCGTCGGCGTCATCGGCGGCCTCGTCCCCGCGTGGCGTGCCTCCGCTCTCAAACCCACCGACGCGATGCGTTCCTGATTCGACGCGCGCGGCGCTCAGCGACGCTCGAGGAGGCAGCCGACCACCGGCGTGGACGATTTCGTCGGCGGCTCTCCGCGCAGCATCGCGTTGATCGCCTCTTCCAACGTTCGTTCCGAAGGGGCGGCACGACGTCGGCGCAACGCGGTCCACACGTCGTCGACGCGACCGCGGTACACCACTTGCCCGCGTCGATCGGAGACGATCGCCTGCGGTGAATGCGTGGCTCCGAGGCGAGAGGCCTCCGTGAGCGAAGGATCGAGGTCGATGCGCGTCCCGTAACCGTAGGTCGTCGCCCACGTTCGCGCCTGTTCCGCATCTACACGAGGCTCCGCGACGACCACCGCGAAATCGACGCCGCGGGGACCGAAGTCGGACAGAAGACGCATCCACGTCGCCCCGTAGGACTGTGCGACGGGACAACCGGTAACCACGAAAAGTCGTACGGCGATCGGCGTCGGTGAATCCACGACCGTCGCCGAGGCCAGCGGCGCGGCGCCCTCCCCCGCACAGGCCGAGAAAATCACGGCCGCAAATCCCACGAGGAAAGCGCGTCGCATCATCGGCGGTTGCCGCGGGAGCGACGTGCCCCCAACGTTCTGATCTCGTCGAGGGTGATGATGCCGTCGCCGTCGCGATCGATGAGCTTGTTGATGCGGCCGAAATCTTCTGGCCACTCTTCGCCGATCGGCAGTCCGCCGTCTCCGTTCGTATCGAGTTGGCGAAACCGTGCGAGCAATTGCTTGGGATCCCGCAAACCCTGCGGACGTTGATCCGAACCACCGAGACTCGATCCGGCGATCTCGGAGCGGATCACCTCGTCGAGAAGCGCCTCGTCTTTGGTGTCCACGGCCGTGCATCGGAACGTGATGCTTCCCATCTCGTCTTCGGATTCCTCTCCGAAGCGGACACGGCGCGGGGGCTGATTCGGATTGGCGGGATTCGACGACGAGTTGTCGTAGACGAGCTCGGCGCGGATGC
>CAIWVZ010000316.1 GCA_903916245.1 uncultured Planctomycetota bacterium
CTGCGACTTTCGGCTCCCAAAACCGACGCTCTAGCCAGGCTGAGCTACGCCCCGTGGTCGGCGATTGTGGTCCTTCCGAAGGCGGAAGGCAAGCGACTCACCAAGTCGTGACGTAACCGAGCGCCAATTCGGAGACCGGCATCCAGTCCTTGCCGCCGCTCGCGGTTTCTTCGACGATCGTGACGCCCGCGCGATCCGACGCGCGCAGCCGGAACCCTTGTCCCCGGCGCGCATCGAGCGCCACCCGGCGATCGGAGCCCTTCTTCGACGTCTCGGACGCGTTCATCTCGGCGACCGACCACGAACGGCCTCCGTCGCCCGTACTCCACGTCGAAACCACCTTCTTGTCGCCGTCGAGAGAGACGACGTTCAACATACCGTCGAAGTCGTTGAGAAAAGCGATGTCCCGAACATCGACGGGCTCGAGTTTGTCCGAGGCGGGAAGTTCGAATTCTCGAAACCTATTGCCGCCGTCTTCCGTCCGCAACACGACCGCGCGCACGGACTTGTTCGTTCCCGACGACGACTTGCGCACTCCGCCCACCCAGGCCCGATGGCGATCGGAGACATGCACCGAGGTGATGCGGACACCGGGCATGCGGCCCGTTTCCCAACCGATGCGATGCCACGTCCGCGCGCCGTTTTCACTGCGAAGGATGATTCCTTCGAACGAACCGTCGACGTGGGTCAACGAACCGACCACCCACGCGTCGCGAGGCGACGAACTCGCGATCGCGAGCGGCTCGATCGCCGTGTAATTGGACTCGACGACGGGCGGCGCCTCGAGATGCGTCCCGCCGCATGCGGCGAAGGCGAAGGCGACACAAACCGCCAAGATCGTTCGAATCACGGCATCCCTTTCCACGTTTCCCCTATCGGGGACTGCTTCCGTCATCGGCGTTCGCGGCGCCGAGGCTCAACCTCCGCGGCCCCAAGGACCTCCGCCGAACGCCGGGATGATATCCTGAGTCCGCATGAGCAACGCAGGCCGCCCTCCGGAAAACGACCTTCTGAAGCGTGTTCCGGCCGTCGCCGTTCTCCTCGAGACCCCGGAACTCGCGGCCGAAGCCGCCGTCCCGGGAGCCCGAGGCACGGTGACCGACGCGATCCGCGCGGAGCTCGATGCTCTTCGCAAACGCCTGCTCGCGAAAACCGCGGATGCCGCGGACCTCGACCCCGCCGTGCTCGCCGGGCGCGTGCGGAAACGGCTCGCACGCGATTTCCGTCCCCTCCCCAGGATGATCAACGCGACCGGCGTGATTCTTCACTCGGGCTTGGGTCGCGCGCCGCTTCCCGAGTCCGCGATGCGGGCGCTTTCCGCGATGGGTCATTACCACCTGCTCGAAGTCGACCGGGAGAGGGGCGACCGCCGCGCCCGGGATACCCGATGCGCCGCCATGCTGCAGGCGCTGACGGGAGCCGAGGCGGCTCTCGTGGTGAACAATTGCGCCGCGGCCACCGTGCTCATGCTGCAGGCGGTGGCTCAGGGGCGCGAGGTCGTCTGCTCGCGCGGCGAGATGGTCGAGATCGGCGGCTCCTTCCGCATCCCCGAGGTGATGGAGGCCTCCGGATGTCGACTCGTGTCCGTAGGCGCGACGAATCGGACGCGCGCGGAGGACTACGAAGCGGCGATCGGTCCGTCGACGGCGGCGTTCCTCGTCGTCCATACGAGCAACTATCGAGTCGTCGGATTCACCGGTTCGCCGTCGCTCGCGGATCTCGTTCGCATCGGTGCGAAACACGGGATCCCCGTCATGCACGATCTCGGTTCGGGGTCGATCCTCGGCCCCGAGGAACTCGGCATCGGCGACGAACCACCCGCATCCGCTTCGATCGCGGCCGGCGCGGACCTCGTCTGCATGAGCGGCGACAAACTCCTCGGAGGCCCGCAGGCCGGCATCATCCTCGGCAAGAAGGCGTGGGTCGATCGGTGTCGGCGCGCGCCGATGGCGCGGGCGATGCGGATCGACAAATTGCGGATCGCCGCCCTCGAGGCGACTCTCGAACTCTTCCTCGATCGAAAAACGCTCGACACGACGCATCCGGTCACGGCGATGGTGCGCGCCACCCCCGAGACCCTTCGCCCCCGGGCGGAAGCCATGGCGCGCGCCCTCCGCGCCGCGTGTCCCGCAGAGACGCGCATCGACGTCGTCGCGAGCGAAGCCGAGGCGGGCAGCGGTGCTCTCCCCGCCCTGCCGATTCCGAGCCTCGCCGTCACGGTCTCGCACCCCCGCGTCTCGGCGGATGCACTGTCCCGCGCGCTGAGGGACGTCCCGGTCGGCGTCTTTTCGGTGATCCGCGACGGGAAAGTTCAGCTCGACGCGCGCACGGTGGCCGACGACGACGTCGCGTCGTTGGCCGCCTCCGTCGCGGACGCGTTCGAGAACCTCTTCCGCGCGCCTTGATGCGCCGGACCCGAACGCCGATACTCGAAGCCCTCACGGGAGTGGGTCGGTTCCTGGTGGACCGCCCGGTCTTCAAAACCGGTGAGACCGGCGAATAACCGGTCCGGTGGGTTCGATTCCCATGCACTCCCGCCATACACCCGCCCGACGTCCACCGACGACGGACGACTCCTCGCGACGCCCCCCATGCCCGAAATGATCCTCGCTCCGTACGACGCCATGTGGCGCGAAATCGGCTGTTGGTACCGCGCCATGGAAGACGTGCGCACCTCGTTGAAGACGTCCGTCGACGGCCTCGATCAAACGGATCTCGACCGGGACTTCGGTTCCGGCACCCCCTCGATCGCCCGTCTTCTCTGCCACGCCGGGCTCGCCGAAGTGGTCTGGATCACGAAGGTGTGGCGCGCCGAACAGATTCCCGACGGATGGAAGACGTGGTTCGATCGCGGACGTCTCGATGCGGGTGCCGGCGCGTTGAACGGCGTATCCGCCGAAGAAATCTTCGCGTGGCTCGACGAAGTCCGTGAAAAGACGCGTCTGACTCTGATTCGCGTGACCGATCGCGACATCGACCGAAAGATCGCGAAGACGTCGAAAGGTCACGCCTCCCTTCGCTGGATCCTCTACCACCTCGTCGAGCACGAGGCTCATCACCGAGGGCAGATCCATCTCCTGCGGCGACTCGCCGGAAAACCTCTCCCGACGGTCAAGTAATCCGCCTCGGGAATAAGGCGGAGCGCCCTCGGTGTCGATCCGTAGAGTCGGTGACGTCTCGCCGTTCGGCGGGGTTCATCCGTACGCTAGAGTGATCGCCATGAGCCCCAAGGGACGCCTTATCGCCGTCGCCGTTGCCGTTTGTCTCACAACGGCTTGCGAGCGCGCGTCCCGATTCGAAGTGATGGGTGTCGACCTCCCGCCCGCGGGCGTCGCGCCGAACGATCCGATCTCGGTCCGGTTCAACGCACCGATCGGGGACGTACCGCCCGACGGCGCTTTCCGCGTCCTGCACGAAGGCCGGCGCCTTTCAACGCGCGTCGCCGTCACGAACGACGTGCTCCGTATCCATCCGGCGGACGCCGACGGTTGGCCCGCGGGCCGCTCCCTTCAACTTGAAATTCCCGTCGCCACCCTCGGTCGTCCTCTCCATGCGAAGGACGGCTCCGCGCTCGAACACGCCTTCTCGGCTTCCGTGGTCGTCCACGACGTGTGGTCGCCGCGCGACGGGGCTTTGACCGTCGCGACCGCGGACATTCCGTTCCGCGACGTGACCTCGCAAACCATCCTGCGCCTCGTTTTCGACGCCCCGCTCGATCCGACGACGCTCGACGGCGGCATCGAAATTCGCGACGCCTCGGGAAGGCCGGTCCCGGGCGCCCGCATCGAATCCGTCGGAACCCGCGGAGTGGCGATCTCGCCTTTCGTCTACATCGAATCCGGACCTTCGGAAACCTACACGATCGCGGCGACGTCCCGGCTTCGCGCTCTCGACGGACGACGTTTGGCGAAGGCCCACACGTGGAGATTCACGACGACGGATTCGAGGCCGTCGGGCGAGTTCGACACGATCTTCGCCGCGAAGGATTTGGAGAATCCGTCGTTGGCCGCCGAATCGGACGGACTGCGTCCCGCCGCGACCGCGACCGTCCACGAAGTCCCGCGCGCGTTGGACGATGCCGAGGCGCGAAGTTCCGTGCCGTTCGGCGCGCAGCCTTCCCGCATTCAGGCTCTGCTTCCGCTTCCGCCGGAACCGATGCGCGTCGAAGCCGTCACGTTCAAACTGGCGTCTCCGTTTCCGCGCACGATTCGCATCCCCGCGCTCTCCGTGCACGTCGGACTCTCGCGCGTCGGCCTTCTCACCGACGACTGCGACCGCAACCTCCGCGGAGGACGCCCGCGCGTCCCGCGCGCGGTGACGCTCGTGCCCGACGCGGACGGTATCGTCACGCTTCCTCTCGACGCACCGGTCGCCCTGGACCCTTCCGACGGCCCCGACGCGGCTCCGGGCCTCATCGTTGAAATCTCGAACGAATCGGGCACCGAAGGCCCCGGGGCGACGCTCGCGGGCACGCTCGCGGTCCACGGCGCCGACTCGGGACGTTGGCTCGAGTCCGTCCCCGGAACGTCGGGCGGCGACCTCGGGGGATTCGCGCCGCGGCTGATCGTGACCGGGATCAAACACCCGGCGATCCTGCTGAAGCCGTTCACGGCGCCGATCGAGCATCCGATCTGGATCGATCGCCCGGGCGCGACGAGCGCCTCGGGGCGCCCCGGCGTCGATTGGCGCGTCGAATGGCGGGAAATCCGCCCCGGCCCGCGCGGCCCCGTCTTCGGCGGATGGGAATCCTCGGTTTCCACGCTCGCGGGGGCCCGTACGATCCAGGCACGCATCGTTTTTCCGGTTCACGAAGGAGTTTCCACGACGGGAACTCCGATCATTGGGAAGTTGACGGCGCCGTGGAAGGCCCGTTCGGAGGAGATCCGCGAACGTCGCGGGAATCGCTGATATGAAACACCGACATTTCTCATTCATCGTCGCGGCGACCGTCGCCGCCGCGTCGCTCTTCGCGCAAGCGGCTCCGGAATCGAAGCCCGCGACCGACACCCGCCCCTCCGCCCCGCCGCCCTACCTCTTCGCCAATCCGCTCCCGACGGCCGCCGTCGCGACCGTCAACGACGAAGTCGTCACGCAAGCTCGTCTCCTCGAGTACGTGCTGAACGGGAACCTCCAGCAGGCGATGGAGAACCTCGTCATGGCGAACGTGCTCGAACTCGAGCTCGCCAAGAACGGGATCGACGTCACCGACGAAGAAATCGCGGCCGAACGTACGGCGATCGTGGCGCGCGTGTCTCCCGGTCGCAAGCCGGAAGATCTCATCAAGGAAGGCGTCTTCTCCGAGTTCGAAATCAACCGTCAGGCTCGTATGGCCCGCGGTTGGGACAAGATCATCTGGAAGAAGCAGAACGTCCCCGAAGACAAGCGCACGGAACAGGGCAACCCGATGATCCGTGCGATCTTCATGCGTCAGGCGATGCAGGACTACGACATCCGTCGTCGCGGCGCCGATCCGGCTCCGGCGCCCGGACTCGTCGCGCAGATCGCGTCGCGCGACGGCAAAGGTCCGACGATCTCCGTGACCGCCGACCAGTCGCTCGACTTCCTCATGGGACTCGTGAAGCCGGGGGCGTTGACGACGGCGATGGACGACCTCGTGCTCAACGTCATCGTCGCTCAGGAAATGGCCCGGGCCAAGGCGGAAGTCAACGAAGCCGACATCGAAGCGTGGGTGCGTTCGCAACTCGCGAAATTCCCCCCGCCGTTCGACTGGCCCACGATCCTCAAGATGAAGGGCACCACGATGGATGCGGAGCGTGAACGCATGCGCCGCATCGTGAGTTGGAAGAAGTGCACCGGCGCCGTCGTCAAGGACGCCGACGTCGAGGCGTTCCTCCAGGCGAACATCGATTACTTCAACGGTCGCAACGTGAACGTCGCCCACGTTCTCTTCGCGACGCGCGACATCGCCTCGGGTCTCGACTACGCCGCGGAGGTGCAGGAGAAGGCGAAGACGAATGCGGAATCCGTCGCCGCGAAGGCGCGGGAAGGCATCGACTTCGGCTGGCTCGCCGAAAACTACTCGGAAGACACGAGCACGAAGGCCGCGAAGGGTCTTCTGGCGACGCCCATCAAGAAGTGGGGCGGCGGTCTCGACCCGTCGTTCCAGAAGGCGGCCTACGCGCTCAAGCCGGGCGAGATCTCTCCCCCGGTCAAGTCGCAGTTCGGATGGCACGTGATCCGCTGCGAGAAGGTGAACGAAGCCCGTTCCGGCCAAGACTGGTCGAAGCCCGAAGTGCGCGAATACGTCGTCGACGAATACGAGTCCTTCAAAATGAAGGAGTGGGTCGACGCCATCCGTGCCAAGGCGAAGGTCACGACTGTTCCGCTCTCGGAAATCGTGAAGCTCAAATCGATGACGTTCTCGCGCAAGCCCACGAAGTGAGAAATCCGCGCGGTCGTTGCGGCCGCGCGACCTTTCTGTGACCATCGGGCGGCAGGCCGAACGGCCTTCCGCCCGACGTGTTTTCACGCCCCGCCGTCATCGTTCTTCCCGTGGTCGTCGTCGCGATCGTCGCGACGTTCGGGCTCGCCTTGGCGCTTCCCGCATGGCTCGGCCCCGACGAAGGCCCTCACCTTCAGTACGCGGGGTGGATCGCGACGCATCATCGGATC
>CAIWVZ010000317.1 GCA_903916245.1 uncultured Planctomycetota bacterium
GATGGCGGTATTCGAGTCCGATGCATGCCGCGATGCCGTGAACATTCCTGTCCGTCGCACTCTCGACGACGCCACTCCGATTCGGTTCGTGTCCTGCGATCATGTCCGCTTCTCCTCTCGATGCCCGAGCGCACGCCAGGGTGCGCTCTCTTGACGCGATCGCGCATCGGAATGCGCGCGCGCCCGACTGGTCGTTCCCTTGCCAGCGATTCCCCCGCGGACGTGGAAACTGAACTGGACCGATGACGACGTTCTTCGCGCGCAAGGCGGATGGGTCGTGCATGCGGTCGACGTTCCGCTCCGGATCCTTTGATGACACGAAAGTTGAAACGAAAGATGACAGGACGGCGGTTGTCGTCGGTCGATCTCTCGGTCGATCTCTCGGTCGATCTGTCGTGTTGCGCCTTGGGAGTGCGCACTTCGGATCTGGAGCGGTTCCCGTCACCGGCTCTCCGACCGTGACGGGGTTGATGCTGAACAGGACGGTGCCGGCCGTGCCAGCTCTCTCCGCGAGAACGCGCCGACTTCGGAGCGAACTCGGGCGGGAAGGGTGGGGAAGGTCGGCTTCGTCGCGATGCATGTCTGGTACGAGATCTGGTGCGAACCGGAGACGGTCTGACGGAAGGCTTCGGTCAGGGGTTTCCGTTCGGTCAGGGGTTTCCGTTCGGTCAGGGGTTTCCGTGAGAAGCCGTCGCGTGCTGGTGCCCTCGTGTTCCGTGCCGAGGTATTCGGCTCCTGTTCGGTCGGGACTCCAAACTTTGTTCGGTCGATGTTCGCCCAAACAGGCTCCTTCCGCAAGGGCGCGGCCGTTGAAAGTCGCAAGTTCCGGCAGATTCGCGAGTTGGGACGCTCCAGTTCGCGTGGGTTGGCTTTCGCATCTGGGGCGGGGGGCGACCACGGTTGACGTGTCGGGCGGGTCGTTGCCGTGCGGGACGGGCTGTAGCCTCGATGGGGTGCGGGCGCGGTCTCAGTTACCTTCGGGGAATGCCGACTGACGTCCCACCCTCACCGCTCGCCGACGGGGATCTCGCCTCGCTTTTCCCGCTCGATCGGTCCTACACGTTCCTGAATCACGGGAGTTTCGGCTCGACTCCACTCGAGCTGCTCGTCGAACAGGATCGCTTCCGACGGGAGATCGAGGCCCGGCCCATCGAGATGCTCGGTCGGAAGATGGACGGGTTGCTCGCGTCCGCGCGCGAATCGGTCGCGCGCTTCGTGGGCACGTCCGCCGATCGGCTCGGCTTCGTGACGAATGCGACGGAGGGCGTCCATTCGGTGCTTCGCTCGATCCGCTGGCGGGCCGGCGATGAGATTGTCTGCATCAACCACGTGTACGGTGCGATGCGCCAATCGCTTCGCCGGCTGGCGGATGAGTTCGGCATCGAGGTGCGCGAGGTGACGGTGCCGCTGCCCGTCGCCGAGCCGGCAGACTTCATCGCTCCGGTTGTTGCGGCGTTCGGCGATCGCACGCGCCTCCTCCTGATCGATCACATCACGAGCCCGACGGCGCTCGTGGTTCCGGTCGAGGAGATCGGACACGAGGCGCGGAAGCGAGGAATCCGCGTTCTCGTCGACGGTGCGCACGC
>CAIWVZ010000318.1 GCA_903916245.1 uncultured Planctomycetota bacterium
CGAAGTCGAACCCGCCGACGAAGTCGTCCTTCGAATCGGACTCCTGCTTCGAAAGCACCCCCGCGTCCACCAGATCGAACACGATGTCGCCGAAATCAGCCGTCGCCCGCAATCCCCACGCTTCGAAGACGGCCCTGCCGAGGTAGCCGAAGCGATCGCGACCGACATCGCGGATGCCGTCGAGAAGTTCTTGACCGGAAATGTGGCCCGTCACGCCCGCGCGACGACGCTTGAGCAGCGTGATGTTGAGCGCCTCCACGGTGAACATGTAGGCCTCGGGCGCGAAACGGCCCTTGTCACGAGCGACCCGCTCGATCGTTTCGATTTCGTCATTCATGTCGCACCCGGCGTTCGTTCGGACTCAGCGCGCGCGCAGAGCGGTCACCATCGTCTCAATCACCAGCTGCACACTAAGGTTCCGATCGAGGTTTTCAAGCGCGCGGACGACCGCGGTCGCGGCTCTCTCCGCCGTCGCGAGGGTTCCCGAACGAAGCGGATGCGATTCCGAGATCCACTCAGACCACGGTGGCGCCAAGGGTTGCGATCCGGACGACGCCCGAAGAGTCATGCGAATCCCCGCACCCACCGCCTCGAGAATCGGGCGGATAAAAACACGAACGGGTTCGAGCGTTCCTTCGGAGGCCTTCTCGTCGTCGGCCCCTGTTTCCTGCGCCGCACGCAGGTCCTTCCAAGCGGCGATCGCGGCGGATGGACCGATCGACTCCCGCGCTTCGATCCAATCGGCGGCGGCCTCCTTCGCGATCTTCTCGATCCTCTTCGCGACGTCGGCGGCCGGTTCGCCTCCGAACACGGCCCGGAGCGGTTCGATCAGATGCGCGTCGACGTCTCCGCGTGCGAATCGGAAGGCCGCCCCCGGTGCGCCCTCGCAGAGGGGAGCCAACCAACGCGCTTCATCGGCGGAAAACCCGCGACGTTCGAGAACACGCAGCGTCGTCGTCCCGTCGAGCGGTCCGCACGGCAACATGACGAGGCGTGACCGGATCGTCTCCAAGACGGACCCGGGATCGCGAGCCGTGGCGACGATCAACGTCCCCGGCGGCGGCTCTTCGAGGAACTTGAGAAGCGTATTGCCGCCTTCGACGTTCACGCGATGAAGTCGAGGAAGCACCACGACGCGCCGATCGCCGCGCGGAATCGTGAGACCACAGCGCCCCATCATCGAACGCAGACGGCGAACGGGCATGAGCCGCTCTTCGGGAAGAGGCTCGACCACGACCAACGCCGGATGGCGTCCGAGGTCCGCCTCCCGTGCCGCACCCGAGGGATCGGCGCGGTCCGCATCGCGCAGGACTTCCCGCGCGAAGGCGCAGGCGAGCGTCCGCTTCCCCCGCCCCTCTTCCCCGTAGAAGAGGATCCCGTTCGGCAAACGGTCGTCCGCGAGCAAGCGCCCGAGGCGCTCCTTCAAAGCGTCGTGTCCGAGAACGTCGGGGAATCGATCCATAAGGATCAACCGCGTCCCGCGAGGGCCTCCAACGCGCGAACGATCGCCGCGACGGACACCGAGGCGTCTACCGTTCCGTCGATCAGCAGCGTGCGCCGTGTCGAGCGCGCACCGAGTGCGAGGAACGACGCGCGTACACGTTCCTTGTACGCGCGGTCCCGTGCTTCCATGCGATCGGGCGATCGTCCGCGCCGCGATTCCGAGACGTCGACCGGAACGTCGACGATCACCGTCAAGTCCGGAATCAATCCTCCGGTCGCCGCCGCCGCGACCACGTCGAGTGCGGCGGGGTCCGCCCCGCCTCCCGCACCCTGGTAGGCCGACGTGCTGTCGACGTATCGATCGAGAAGCACGATGTCGCCTTTCGCGAGGGCCGGACGGACCACCGTCTTCACCAGTTCGGATCGACAGGCGGAGAAAAGAAGGGCTTCCGTCATCGGATCGATCGCGCCCACGCCCGGATCGAGAAGAATCGCACGTACGCGTTCGCCGACGCCCGTCGATCCGGGCTCGCGCAACGTCGTCACCGAACGACCGCGCGCACGCAATTCGCGGGCGA
>CAIWVZ010000319.1 GCA_903916245.1 uncultured Planctomycetota bacterium
GCGGCACGGACGTGTCCGGGTCGCGGGTGGTTCCGAACGCGAAGGCTCGTCGAGTACGAGCGGCGGCGGCGGTCCCCACGCCGTCGAGTCGGACGTCGGCCGCGACCGCCGTCGCCCACACGACAAGGTCCGGGGCGGGATCCCCGCAGAATCGCAGCGGTCCCGCGTGGTCTCCGAAAGCCACGGCGTCGAGCAACGCGAGACGGCGCGACGCGGGTTCGCTCGGGTCAGAAGACATGGAGCACCAGATGGGCGGTCGACACCATCCCCACGACGAGGCAATACCAACCGAACGGCTTCAAACTTCCCCGCCTCACGAACGGCAGAAGCCAACGCAGCGCCGCCACGCCGACGACGAACGCCGCAAGACACCCGACGAGCACGGGAGCCCCCGCGTCGGTGGCACCGTCTCGAAGGATCTCGCGTCCCTTGAGCGCCGCGGCGCCGAGGTTCGGAACGAGCGCCATCAGGAACGCGAACGGACCGACCGCCTCGCGGGCGACCCCGCAGAGGAGTCCCGTACCGATGGTCGATCCCGACCGGGAAAATCCGGGGAAGATCACGGAAACCGCTTGGGCGGCCCCCATCGCCGCGGCCTCCTTGAGACCGAGTCGCCGATGGCCCGGCGCGAACCGGCTCGCGATGAGCAGCCAGCAGCCGGTGGCGATGAGCACCATCGAAACGACGTCCGCACGCTCTCGGAACGTCGACAGGAACGCCTTGAAAAGAAGCCCCACGGCCAACGCGGGAATCGCGCTCACCGCGATGCAGACGAGCGTTCGGAAGCCGGCGTGCCCGTCGAAGTCGCGTTTCCACGTCGAGGGAGAGAAAAGCCGCGGAATCCCCGTCAGCACCTGGCCGACTTCGCGATGGAAGACGACGATCACGGACAAAGCGGTCGCGAGATGCAGCAACGCGTCGAAGGCGAGATTCTGAGGAACCCGCCCATCGCCCATCCATGCGCGGGCGAGCACCAAATGCCCGGAGGACGAGATCGGAAGAAATTCGCCGATCCCTTGGATGATTCCGAGCACGACGGCGTCCCACCAATGCATGAAGAATCCTACCGAACGCCGTAGCATGGCCCCATGAGCTCCGCCGCCCGCCCCCTCATGAAACCGGTCGACAGCGTCCTCGATCTCATCGGCAACACGCCGATGGTGCGTTTGAACCGCGTCGCCGAAGGCATCCGCACCACCGTGATGGCGAAGTGCGAGATGTTCAATCCCGGTGCGAGCGTCAAGGATCGGATCGGGGTGTCGATGATCGAAGCCGCCGAGCGCGAAGGGCGCCTACGTCCGGGCGGACTCGTCGTCGAAGCGACGTCGGGCAACACGGGCGTCGGGTTGGCGCTCGCCGCCGCGACGAAGGGCTACCGCTGCCTCTTCACCATCCCCGACAAGATGTCGATGGAGAAGATCAAACTCCTCAAGGCGCTCGGCGCGGAGGTCGTCGTCACGCCGACCGTCGCCGCGACGCATCCCGACTACTACGTGGCCGTCGGCCGCCGCATCGCCGCCGAGCATCCGAACGCGATTTTCGTCGACCAGTTCTACAACCCGGTCAATCCGGAGACGCACGAACGGACGACGGGGCCGGAAATCTGGGAGCAGACGGACGGCCGCATCACCGTGCTCGTCGGCGGCATGGGTACCGGCGGCACGATGACGGGCTGCGCCCGTTATCTCAAGTCGAAGAACCCCGCGATCCGCGCGATCGGTGCGGATCCGGACGGCTCGACGTTCAAATACGTGAAGGACACCGGCCATTGCGGCACGGGGCAGCCCTACAAGGTCGAAGGCATCGGCGGCGACAAGGTTCCGGGGACGCTCGACCTCGGCGTTCTCGACGAGATCCGCCGAGTGTCGGATCGTGACGCGTTCCTCACCGCCCGCCGTTTCGCGCGGGAAGAAGGCCTTTTCATCGGCGGCTCGTCGGGAATGGCGGCCTTCACCGCCCTCGAAGTCGCGCGGGAGATCGACGATCCGAACGCGATGGTCGTGGTCCTCCTGACCGACACCGGCGAGCGCTATCTCTCGAAACTCCACAGCGACGAGTGGATGACCGAAAACCGATTCCTCGACCCGAGCGACGTCCGCGTGCGCGACCTTCTCGCGAAGAAGCGCGGAGGCGGAGCGTTGGTGTCCGTCGGGCCGGACAAGACGGCGAAGCAGGTACTCTCCGTCTTGAGTCAACACAATATTTCGCAGTTGCCCGTCATCGACGGCGACCGCTGCGTGGGTTCGGTGAAAGAAGGCGACCTCATGGCGCGCATCATCGAAGTGCCCGCGACCATGGACGTCTCGATCGGCCGCCTGATGGGAGCGCCCTACCCGGTCGTCACGGAGTCCGATCCGCTCGACCACGTGGCGCGCCTCTTCACGCGCGAGAACGACGCCGTCGTCGTCATCGGCGGCGGCGCGATCACGGGCATCCTCACCCGCTACGACCTCATTCAGCACCTCACCGGGCGCTGAAACGACGAGAGCCGCGCGGCCCGAAGGCGGCGCGGCTCGTCGGTGCGAACGCGTCGATCACATCGCGTCGCGGGCGCGCGCGGCGAGACGGATCGTCTTGATGCGTTCCTTCTCCTTGCGGCGGCGGCGCTCGCTGGGCTTCTCGTAATGCGACTTGAGCTTCATGCCTCGGTCGAGACCTTCGGCGTTGCAGAGGCGCTTGAGACGGCGCATGGCCTTCTCGACGGGTTCGTTGTCACGGACTTGAACGCGGATTCCCAAACGGATTCTCCGAGGCTGTTCGGTTATGCCCCTCCCCTTTTGGGAGAAGCGGGGACGGGCATCTTGGCATGTCCCGGACGAAGTTCAACCGCCCGCCGCGTTCTCGAGAACGCGAACGGGTGCCGGAGCCGACGCCGCGGCGGCCGCCTTCGTACCCGCCTTGGCGGAGGAAAGATGCTTCTGAGCGAGATCTTTCATCATGCGCCCGGCCTTGAAGTGCACGACCACCTTCGCGGGGACGTCCACGCGCACGCCGCTCTTGGGGTTACGCGCACGACGGGCCGCCCGGGTCTTCACTTCGAACACGCCGAACTCGCGGAATTCCAAGCGGTTTCCGCGCGCGAGTTCATCCATGATCTCGGAAATGAACTGTTGGATCACACGCTTCACGACGACCTTCTTTTGGCCGCTGCGCTCCGCGATCCTGTACGCGAGTTCCTTCTTCGTGATCGTTTCCATCCGGCGTCTCCACGAAATCCACCGACCGAGGTATTCGGTCTCAGGTGGGGCGTAATGCTAGTCCAGATGGGGATCTATGGCAAATCGGTCGACGGCTTTCCGCCGTTCATCCACACATGAAATCCGAGTTTTCCACAATCCGACCCGCCCCGAAGAGCGGGCGGCCTACCCCGCCACGCCCAGGGCACGCAGCACGGCGTCGACGCTGCCCGCTTCCATAACTACTTTTCTGACTTGGGTTTGCGACCATTTCTCCGCGACGTCGCCGAGGAAGTCGAGGTGCCGTCGGCGCCCCTCCGGCGTGTCGGGTTCCACGAGGAGGAGGACGCAGCGGGACGGCTCACCGTCCAGCGCGTCGAAGTCCACCGGGGTCTCGAGAATCGCGAGCGCGGCCACGGGCTCGGACACCTGCGCGCAGAAACCGTGAGGGACCGCCAACCCCGCTTCGAGGCCGGTCGCCAGTTCTTCTTCACGGGACACGACGGCGGCCAAGGCGCCTTCCGCGGCCGTCGACGGAATGGCGCCGTTCGCCACGAGATGCGCCACCATCCGACGGATGAGATCGAAGCGGTCCGCCGTCGGCGGACGCAGCAGGATGCGGTCGGATGCGAGGACGCCGTCGAGGGGGCAGGACATGGCGAAACGCTAGGTCCCGGCGCCCCCCTTTCCAAGCCGCTTCGCCCGTCCGGGAAGGAACTTGGGACAACCGGCGTAGTTGGCTCGGCCCCCTCGACGTCCCCTGCTCGGGGACACACAATCCGTACGTCGCCGACGTTCGCGGATCGTGCCCGTTTTGGACGATGAGGGAGTCAGCGACACCGAGGAGTCAACGTGGTCCAACGTTTGCGTATCTCTGTTTCTGCATCGGCACTTACGGCTGTTCTCCTGCTCGCCTTCACGGCGGCGGCCCAGTCCCGTCCGGCGGCCGACGAGACCTACACCTATTCGATCAGCGCGGAGGGCATCCCCCTCGAAACGTTGGTGCACCACGCGGAGCAAGCCACCGGCAAGTCCTTCGTCTACTCGGAGCAATCCGGATTGAAGGGCAAGAAGGTGCTGATGATCGGTACCGCGCGCGTCCCGCGCGCCGAAGCCTTCTCGCTGTTCCAAGGCATCTTCGTCAGCCAAGGCTACGCGCTCATCCCCTTCGGCGACGAACGCAACAACATCATGATGATCGAAGCGATCGAAGGAAGCCGTTCGCTCAAGCAGCGCGCCCCCTTCGTCTTCGTCGACAACCTGCCGAAGTACAAGAACGAAGTCGGTCAGGTCATCATGACCTCGATCCCGCTCAAGTACGTGGGCGTGGCCAACGTGCGCGCCGCCGTGTCGCAGATGCTTCAGGGCCGAACGGTCGAATTCGTCCAGGAAGTGCAGACCGCGAACTCGCTCGTCGTCGTCGGCTTCGCACCGACCGTGTGCGCGGTGAAACAGTTGATCGACGCCATGGACGTCCCGCAAACGGCGGTGACGTTGAAGTTCGAGATCATCGGGCTTCAGCACGCGGTGGCCGAAGAACTCACGCCGATCATCGAGAACCTGATCAAGACCGAAGCCACGCCCGGTCGCGCCCGCACGCAGGCCATGCCCGAAGGCGGATTACCCGGCGTCGAAAAGCCCGAGCCGAAGATCATCGCGGATCCGCGCACGAACGCGCTCGTCGTTTACGCGGTCGAATCCGACATGAACGAGATCAAGCGACTCGTGGCCGCGCTCGACACGGAAGTCAAGAATCCGGAATCGAACATCCACATCTACATGCTGAAGAACACGAACGCGGCCGACTTGGTCGACACGCTCCGCGAGTTCCTCGGCCAAGCGACCGGCGCCCGCGGTAGCCGCCCGACGGGAATCCAAGGGCAAGCGGGACAGCAACCGCGTTCCTCGAGCGGTCTCGGTCAGGACATCACCGTCGTCGCCGACCGCAACAACAACGCCCTCCTGCTCACGGCCTCGAAGACCCGCTACGCGGAGGTGCTGCCGTTGATCGAAAAACTCGATCAACGTCGGCCTCAGGTGCTGGTGCAGGCGGCGATCGCGGAACTGTCCGACTCGGATCTCCGCAACATCGGCGCCGAAATCACCGCGCTCGCAGGCGGCAGCGGAGACCGTCCGGGATTCGCGACGGGCTTCGGCCTCTCCACGATCACGACCACTTCGACGGGTGGCACCGGATCGAGCACCACGCCGAATATCTCGAACCTCGCACGCGTGCCGTTCCTCAGCGGCAACACGATCGACTTCACGGGCGGCGCGTTCGGCATCTTCGACGACGACCTCAACGTCCCCGTCCTGATTCGGATGCTGAAGCAGAACACTCGATCGAACCTCGTGTCGGTGCCGAGCGTCCTCACGAACGACAATCAAGACTCGAAGATCGAAGTCTCGAAACAGGTGGCGACGACCCAGTTCAACACGTCGACGGCCGGAACCGACTCCACGTCGTTCTCGGGCTACCAGGAAGCGAAGGTCGAACTGGTGATCTCGCCCCACATTTCGAACGACAACTACCTCCGCATGGAAGTGGCGCTGACGGTCGAAGCCTTCGTGGGGCAGCAAGCCAACTCGACCGTTCCGCCTGACAAGACGCGTCGCCGACTCGAAGGCAACATCACGGTGCAAAGCGGCAAGACGGTCATCATCGGCGGTCTCGTGCAGGACAACGACACCGAGATCGTCAGCGCGGTGCCGTTCTTGTCGGACATCCCGCTCCTCGGAGAACTCTTCAAGAACACGGACACGACCAAGGAGAAGGTGACTCTCTACGTGTTCATGACTCCGACGATCCTGAACGGATTCGAAGACCTCGACGCGGTCTCCTACGAACGCAAGATGGAAGTCCACAAGCTCGAGGGGCAGATGCAGTTGATCGATCCGAACTTCCGTCCGACGACCCTCGACGACGTGAAGACGCCGATCTCCTTCATCGAATCGTCGGGCAATCTCGACCTCCCCCGCTACGCTCCCGTCAACTCGAAGGACCTGAAGACGAACAAGGTGGACGGCGACCCGTCGCGCCCCGTACGGCAGGAGACATCCCCGGCCGCACCGAAATCGGGCGGCTGATCGGATCTCATGAGGTGGCGCACCGGAAGCACGACGCCCCGAGCCTGGGTGGCCGCCGCGATTCTCGCGGCGGGTACCGTCGCTCAGGATACCCGTCCGTCTCCGGATAGCCGTCCCGAGACGCGGGAAGCGTATGCCGTCTCGGTCGACGGAATGCCGCTCGAGACCTTTCTCCAACAAGCCGAAAAGGCGCTCGGTCTTTGCCTCGTTTTCGGCGACCCCGCCGGGCCGAAAGGCAAGACGATCCGAATGACCGGCGAAGCCCGCGTCGTTCTCGGCGGCACGCGGGCCTACTTCGAAGCGATCCTGCTTTCCCAGGGCTACGCGATCGTCCCTCTCGGTGATGCGTCGTCGAATCTCGCGATGATCGAGCCCATCGACACGTCCAAGAACCTGAAGACCCGCGCTCCGTTCGTGCCCGTCGACGAACTCGAATCGTGGCGAGACAGCGTCGGCCGCGTGGTCATGACCGTGATCCCGACGCGCTACGTCTCCCCCGCGAATCTCCGCGCCGCCGTGGCGCAGATGCTCCAAGGCCGCAACATCGAACTGGTGCAGGAAATCCCGACGGGCAACGCGCTCGTGGTCATGGGATTCGCGCCGACGGTCTACGCGGTGTGGCGCATCACGGAAGCGATGGACCTGCCCCCGACGGACATGGCGCCGCGCCTCGAGATCATCCCGCTCGCCCACGCCGCGGCGGAAGAACTCCAACCGATCATCGACGACATCCTCGGCGCGTCGTCGCCGGGCGGCTCGGCGTCCCCTCAGCCTCAGGCGGGCAACGCGGCGCTCGGCATCGGTGGTGCGTCGCCGCTTCCCGCGGGCGCTTCGGCGCCGAAGCCGAAGGTGGTCGCCGATCCACGCCAAAACGCCTTGCTCGTCTACGCGGTGGAATCCGACCTCGACGGGCTGCGATCGATCATCCGCAAACTCGACGAAGAGGCGAAGACTCCGAAACAGACCCTTCGTCTCGTGAAACTGCTCCACACGAACGCCGAAGACATGCAGGAGACGCTCCGGGAGCTTCTCGGACAGTCGACGGGCGGCTCGCGCTCGGGCGCGGGGAATCGTTCCCAAGGCGCCAACCTGCGCGCGACGACGGGAGCGAGCTCCGGGCAGCTCGGCGAAGTCCGGATCGTCGGGGATCGCGGATCCAATTCGCTCCTCGTCTCGGCGGACGCGTCGTCGTGGCCGATCGTCCAAGAGTTGATCGAAGGTCTCGACCGACCGCGTCGGCAAATCTGGATCGAATCGGCCGTCGTCGAAATGACGGACGAGGATCTGCAACAAATCGGCGTCGAAATCACCGCCATCCAAAACGGCGGCGATCCGAACGTCGGATTCGCGTCCGCTCTCGGACTTTCGACGACCATCCGCGAAGCCGGTGCCACCACGAACGCGCTGAGTTCGTTCCAACGCGTGCCGTTCCTCACCTCGACCGGGGGAATCTCGTTCGAAGGCGGCGTGATGGGCGTCTTCGACGACGACTTCAACTTTCCCGCCCTCATCGCGCTCGCGGAACGTCGCAACAAAGGCCGTCTCGTGGCGACGCCGACGATCTTGGCCGCTGAAAACGCCGGATCGAAACTCGAGATCGGGACCTCCGTCGCGTTCTCGTCGCAGAACACTTCGCGCGCCGGTACGGATCAAACCGGTTTCGGCGGTTACCAAGACGCGAAGACCCAACTGATCGTGACGCCCTACGTCGGCAGCGATACGTCGGTCCAACTCGATATCGAACTCAGCCTGAACGCCTTCGTGGGCTCGGCCCGCAGCACGACCGTCCCCCCCAACCGCGTTCTCCGCACCCTCTCGGGTTCGGTTCACGTCGAGCACGGGCGCACGGCGCTGCTCGGCACGCTCCTTCAACAAGCGGACGCGATGACCGCCGTCGGCATTCCGGGACTCATGGACAGCCCGGTCCTCGGAGCGTTGTTCCGCAACCGATCGGACCAAACGTCGGGCCTGCGCCTACTGTTTTTCATGCGGCCTCACATTCTCAAGCACACGGATTCGCTCGATCCCCTCACGCAGCCGCGCCTCGACAACCTGCGCAAGATCTCGGACCGCGAATACCACGACATCATTCCGGGTGCGGACGCGAGCCGTCTCGATCTGCCCACCTATTCCC
>CAIWVZ010000320.1 GCA_903916245.1 uncultured Planctomycetota bacterium
CTCGACGTCGAACTGAACACCTTCAGCGACCGCAACTTCTACCCGACCTACTACGATCCCGAATATCGCAACGAGAAGCCTCCGGAGACGTACGCCTACCTGCTCAAGCGCGGTGCCAACACGGCGGCAAGCGTTCTGTTCTCGACGCGCCTGAACGATTGGGAAACGGGAACCTATTACGAACCCAAGCTCGATTGGACGATGATCGCGGAACCGATCGCGGAAATCGGCGCCAACCCGCTCTACTTCACGACGCGCGTCGAAGCCGCCCGCCTCGACCGCAAGTTCGACGAAGCGATCACGTCGACGTCGTTCGACACGACGCGCGTCGAGGTCGATACGCTTTTCGAATACCCCTTCCCCGTCGACATCTTCAAGGTGACGCCGTTCGTGGGTTTGCGCACCACGTGGTACGAGGAAGACCTCCTCGGCGGCTCGGACAAGTTCCGGACGGGCCTCACGTGGGGCGCGGAAGTCTCGACTCAGGCGTGGAAGGTCATGGATGCGGAAGGCGGCATCTTCGGTCTCGACGGTGTTCGCCACATCGTGCGCCCGACCGTCCGCTGGCAGCAGGTGACGGGTGTGTCCCTCGAACCCTCCGAACTCGTCTACTACGACGCGACCGATACGCTCGAAGACGCGAACGAGTTGACGTTCGAGCTTCGCAATCTCTTCCAGACACGACGGAAGATCAAAGGTGAAACCGTCGTCGACGACTTCCTCGACCTTCGTTTGGAAATGACGTGGAGGCCGGATGTCCCTCGCTATTTGGGAGACATTCGTCCCGAGTGGGGCCCGCTCTATTCGGACAACGTCGTGCGCTTCTCGGAACGGCTCGAATTCCTCACCGACTTCGAAGTCGATCTCGAAGAAGGGTGGATCCCGTCCGCCAACGCCGCGATCGGATACAAGGTCGACGACGGACTCAAGACCTACGCCGGAATCCGGCATCTCGCGACGCAATGGGATGTCGTGTTCGGTCAAATCAACTGGCAAGCGACCGACAAGTGGCTCGTACGTGCCTACGGGGACTACGACTTCAACAACGGCCGCGGCATCGAGAGCATGATCGCCTTGACGCGACTCGGGGACGACGCGGTCTTCAGCGTCGAATTCCGTGCGAATTACGCTCGTGACGACATCGGTGTGAACTTCGTCTTCAACCCTCGCGCGTTCTTCGATCCCGTGCTGGAGAACCGTCGCGGGTATCTCGACCCCCGCTTCCAGTTCCTCGGCGACGGCATCCACAAGTAACCCTCGCTTAGCCGCGTCTTTCGCCCTCGAGGGGTGATACACTCCAATCATGACCCTGTGTTTCTTCGACGGGCTTGGAACCTCCGAGATGGTCATTCTCGTGCTCCTCGGGTTGCTGCTTTTCGGCGGCCGACTTCCCGAGGTCGGTCGATCGCTCGGCAAAAACCTTGCGAAGCTCAAAAAGAGCATGAGCGAGATGGCGCCCGAGGTTGAAAAGGCACGCGCCCAAATCAACGAAGTGAGCCAAGGACTTCGGAACGCCGCCAACGACGTCACGGCGGAGGTGCGGTCGCAGATCGACGTGGCGTCGGCCGACCCAGGCTCGACGACGGTTCAGCCTGCGCCGTCGGCAACGCCGCCGCCGCCCACGTCGGTGCCTGTCCCCGGTATGCCGCCGGAAGCCGTCGATCCATGGCTCGCGACCGAAGTGGCTCCCGGCTGTGACTCGGCCGCGGCGCCCATGTCTCCTCAAATCGGTCCGACCGGAGCGGCAGGACTCACCCGTCCGACGACGCCCTCCGCGAGCGTAGCGCCGGGTCCCGTCGGCCCCTCCGGCGCAGCCGGCGCGGGCTCCGTAGCCATGCCCGCGAATCCGCCGCGCGCGGCGACATGACCGCCCTTCAAAAAACGTTTTGGATCGCTTCGGCGTTGGCGATCGGAGCCGCACTCATCGCTCTCGGTCAAGCCTCGTGTCGGATGGTTTGGCCCACGCCTTCGGGGGTTGATCCGCGTGACATGGTGCGGATGGGGGCTCATGTCGCTCGCCTCCCCAAGACCGCTCTCGTCGCGCTGATCGTCGCGAACGGTGTCGGAACGTTGTCGGCGTCCTATCTCGCGGGACGAAAAGTCGGCGGTCGGTTCGCACTGATACCCGGCGAGATCTTGGGACTCTTCGGACTCATGAACGTCCTCATGGTTCCCCATCCGTCATGGTTCATCATCGGACTTCTCGTGACCTTTACGCTGACCACGCTCGTCGGTGCGTGGCTCGGGACGCGCGCCACGGCCCTCGCGAAGCGATAGAGGCTCTCCCCGCGACTTATTGTTCGGGGCCCTGCTCCACGCGATTGCGCCCGGACTGTTTCGCGCGATACAACGCCACATCCGCCGCCTTGAACAAGGTCGACGGCTCGCGGCCGACGGGATCCGTCACCTGCGCCGCGGTACCCACCGAAACCGTGACACGTAGTTCGCGGCCGCCGATATCCACGACCGTTTTCTCGACCATGCGACGGACGCGCTCACCGAGCGCGCGCAGCGACGCACCGCTCGCACCGGGTGCCAAGACGACGAACTCTTCGCCACCCCATCGATACACGGAGTCCGACGTCCGCACGGCGGTACGAATCGCCTGAGCCGTCGACTGAATGATCTTGTCGCCGGCCGCGTGCCCCCACGTGTCGTTGACCGACTTGAAGCGATCGATATCGACGATCAAAACGCCGAGGGGATCGGGAAACTCCTGATTCGCCCGAGCGACCCACTCTCGCGTCATGACGTCGTCCAACGCCCGACGATTACCGAGGCCGGACAACGCGTCGAGGGTCACGACTTTCGTAAGGGCAGCCACCTTCTCTTCCGACTCCTCGAGGTCCTTTGCGGCGGACATGGAGATGGACAACAACTGCTCGCGCGCCATTTCGAGGATCTCGGCGAAGGTCGAGCCGTTGTCGAACTCGACACGCACGATCTGCGCGAACTCCTTGATCGGTGCATCCAACGTACCGAGAATCTTCGCGGCCGTCGTCCCGTCACGACGGAACCAGGATGCCAAGGCGTCTTCGAACTCCTTGAGCAACGCGGGCTCCTGAACCATGAAGAACGTCGCGGCACGATGGGCGAGGTTCAAGACGCGCGCCAACGCCAGAACGTCCGGAGTTCCCCCACCTTCGAGACGTTCGGGAACATGGTGGTGCGCCACCGCGTCGGCGAGCCGGGACGGAAGACTCCACGCGTTCATCAACACGCGACCGAGGTCGACGTGGGACACACCGAGGATGTCCTGTTCGAGTTTCCAGTCCGGGTGGCCCATCTTCATGGTGCGCACGACGTCCCGGTAATCCTCGCCGCCGATGCGCACGAGCACGGGGACGGAAAGGTCCATCAACAGGGCACCGGTCGCCGCTTCTTCCGTGAACGTCAATCCGAGTTCGGTGCACAACGTGCGTGCGACGACGGATTGAATAAGGGCGCGACGCCAGAAGAGGGCGATGTCGTAGCCGACGAGATCTTCCGCCGGGTCCGCGACCGACGTCAGGGCGAACGACAAGGCCGCAAGCTTCACCGCCTTGGATCCGAGCGTCAGCACCGCGTCCCGTACGGTCGAAATCTCGTGGCGACGCTTGTAGAGCGCCGAGTTCGCGAGGCGCATCACGCGGGCGCTCATCGCCGGGTCCCGGCTGATCAGGACCGCGAGGTCGTACATGTCGAGGTCTTCACGGCGCGAGAGATTGACGATCTCGAGAGCCACGGTGGGCAATGTCGGCAGACGGTCCGCCACCGCAACGTACGCCGCAACGCGTGTGTCCTTCGGAGCCATGCGCTCAACTCTCCGGGACGGTCAGTCCCCGAAACCCTTGAGCATGTCTTCGGCGCTGACGGACCCGAAGTCGTTTTCCGGAAGCTCCGGACGCGGTACCACGGCCTCGAGAATCCCGTGCACCTCCGAAATGAGCGCAACGGCGAGGAACACCTTGTCGGCGAGGAAGGGTCCGATCTCCGACATGACTTCCACCGAAGGAGGTTCGGTGATCACGAGCGTATCGACGCCCTCGAACGACTCGAGTACGAAGATGTGCTGATCGTGCATCAGGGACGGATCGAGCTTGCGGATCGCCGAGCTCGGGGTCGTTCCCGACTTGAGGCGGATGAACGGGACACCGAGTTCCTTCGCGATGACGCGCGCGAGATCCCACTCGGAAATGAATCCCAACTCGACGAGCGTCCGCCCAAGCGGAATATTGGACGCCACGTGAATCTCGGTCGCTTCCGCGAGACGCTCGGGCGCGAGGGTCCCGTCGGCCACCAAGATGGAGCCGATGTCCTTGTATGAGCGAAGCCGAATGTTCTTCATGGAGCGTGATTCGAGGGGAGGAATCACCACCACTTATCGGCAGCCGAGTCCGCGGATGTTCACGCCCCTCAAAGGAGTGGGCTGGTCAACCACACGAGGCGATAACCGAATCGCTTGAACGGCCACATCCATCGCGGCGTTTTGTCCCCCGTTTCGACCCACGCGCCGGATTCCGCGAGGGACGGACGGACCGCCCGCGGGAGCAACCAAATCGGAATCCTGTACCTCTTCGCACGTTTCCACCGCCCGATGAAGTGATCCGCCAACTGCCGGGGAAGCGCCCCCGCATACGCGACGATATCCGCTTCGAAGTTGAGAAAGGCGGAGCGCTGATCGAGATTCGACGACCCCATGAAGGCGACGTGCCCGTCGATGACCGCAAACTTCTCGTGGATGAATCCACCGGCGCTCGAACGGACCTCGATGTCGCGTTCCATGACGAGTCCGAGCCATAGACTCATCGCCATATCGACGACGTGCGAGTCGGTTTTCTCCGAAACGAGGAGTCGGACACGCACTCCGCGCGCCGCGGCCGATTGCATCGCACCGAGCAAGGCTTGCGGTGGAATGAAGTAGGGGGTCGCCAAATCCACCGAGACCTCGGCCCGGTGAATCGCCGTGACCAACATGCGCATGACCCCGACCGCCGGATCATCCGGCCCGCTCGCGACGAGTTGAACACACTCTCCCTCGAGAGCACACATGTCCTTCGGATCGTCGTCCGCGTCGACGAAGGTGGGCCAGTCGTCCGCACCCCCGAAGAACAATCGTCGGTTCTCTTCCTCGCCGAATCGCCAATCCTCGTCGAAGATGCGTTGCATGTCCGCCGCGACGTCCCCGGCGAAACGAACGACGATGTCCTGCGACGCGGGCGGATTTCCGACGTGCCTCCCGGACAAGTTCATACTTCCGATGTATCCGACCCTTCCGTCCACGACGACGAGTTTTCGATGATTGCGCAAACTCATCCGGAAACGGAGTCGAAGAGGATTCAAAGGAATGAACTCGAGACACTTCGCTCCCCGCGCTTCGAGATCTTTCAAGAATCGGCCGCATCCGAGAGCACCGATACCGTCATAGATGATGCGTACCGTCACCCCACGTCGGAGAGCGTCGAGCAGCGCGTCCTTGAGTCGCTCGGTTTGCGCGTCGGCATCCACGATGTAAGACAGCACCTCCACCGAGCGCTCGGCGCGGCGAATATCCTCGATGAGACGACCGAAGACGTCGGCGCCGTCCGTGAGCAATTCGGTCGTGTTTCCGAAGGTCACGGCGAAGAAGCCTTGATCGGATATCGCGAGCGGGATCGCGTCGGGAATCTCCGAACGTCGCTGTCTGGCGCACTCCCGCGCCTTCTCGACATGCTTGCGATGCATTTCGCGGATTTCTTTCACCCGGCGACGGCGGCGACGGCCGATGCGATCGGTCCCCAACAACAGATAGAGCGGTGGCCCGACGAACGGAACGAAGACCCACGCCGCCCACGCGAGTGTGCCCGTCGATTCGCGCCTCCGTGTGGCGATCGCATGAATCGCGCACAAGAAGCCGAGCGCTTCGGAGGAGAGAATCAGATCGATCATCGACGGGTCCTCCGCCGTTGTTCGATACGGACGGCATCACGCCACCTCTCTTCGAGGAGCGTCGGCGTTTCACCGAAGGTCAGGGCCCACGCATCTTCGAAGGACCCGGTCTGCCCTCCGAGCGACACGAGGCGCGCTTTCCCCCAACGTGTCAGCGCGGTTTCTACCGCGACCGCGGCGAGCCGATAGGACAGTCGGGGGGGCCAGGTGTGCAGGTTCTCGAAGCGCAGTTGGGCCGTATCGACCATGTCGAGGCCTACGACATCGCCGAGAAGAGACTTCCCCGCAACTCCGTACCCCAACCGCTCCCCCTCGATATAGGTCGCCAGTCCCTCTTCGAACCAGTAAGGGCGTTTGATCTTCCAACCCTGAGCCAAGAACACGTGAACGATCTCGTGGGCGACGAGATCACGGTCGGCGGATTTCGGCGCGGCATCCGGATTGCACCGGACGAAAAGTCGCGCGGCGTTCGAAAAGCCGTCGGCTTCGAACCCGTCCGGAAATCGGTCGACGAGGTGAACCTCCAAACGTCCGGAGAGTGGTTCTCCGAACCAGGACGCCACCTCTCGACGCGCGGATCGCGCCAACGCAAGCCACGAACCCGCGACTTCCGCCCGCACGGCGCGCGGCGCAAACACGGCGGTCGTCCCGTCATCGTCCACACGAACCCAGCGCTCCATACGAAGCGTCTTGGCTTCGAGACCGTCGTCGAGGGGATTCCAAGGCCCCGCACAACCCACCAACACGAGGAGGGCGACGAGTGCGGGGCGCATCGGGGTCACACGTCGAGAGAACGCACGGCAAGCGCGTTCTGTTCGATGAACTCCCGGCGTGGAGCGACCTCTTCGCCCATGAGAACGGAGAACATGTGGTCGGTGGCGACCTCGTCTTCGATCTTCACCTGCAACAAGGTGCGCGTCGCGGGGTCCATCGTGGTTTCCCACAACTGCTCGGGGTTCATTTCGCCGAGACCTTTGAAGCGTTGAAGGTCGATGCCGTGCTTGCCGATCGCACGCACGGCTTCGGGGAGACCGGCCACTTCGAACAGCGGGACGACGTGGTTGTCGTTGACGACACGCATCGGCGGCTTGTGGTCGTCACGCTCGCCGTCCACGAGGAAGCGATTCGGCATCAATCCGATGTGCGCCAAGCGAGCGACGTCGGCGCCGATTTCCGCGGCACCCCAGATTTCGGTGATCACCAAATCGGCGTGAGCCTTGTCTTCGGCGGAGGCATCGTCGCCACACACTTTGAGGGTCCCGCCGCGCGTGGCGGCGAGTGCGTCGCGATACGCGTCGAAATCGGCGAGCGACTTGAAGAACTTCGGTCCGTCCTTGGCGACGGCGCGGATCATCGGTACGGCGCCGGTCGCCGCGTCCGCCATGCCGAGGTACTCGGCGTACGACACTCCGGCACGACGCGCGCGAGCCTCCGCGGCGAGGAGACGCTGCGCCGCTTCGATGGCGGTCGACAGATCGGCCCCCTCGATCGTCTTCGACGCCGTCCCGTCTTCGCCCACGATTTCGAGACGAGTCCCGTCCGTGCCGAGGGCGAGGAGTTCGCGATTGATGTCCTCGTCGGTCTGGATGTAGCGCTCTTTACCCTTTCGGGTGATCTTGTACAGCGGCGGCTGCGCGATGTAGACGTGCTTGTTCTCGATCAAGCCCTTCATGTGGCGGTAGAAGAAGGTCAAGAGAAGCGTGCGGATGTGCGACCCGTCGACGTCGGCGTCGGTCATGATGATGACCTTGCCGTAGCGCAACTTCGTGACGTCGAATTCTTCAGCACCGACGCCGCAGCCGAGGGCGACGATGATCGTCTTGATTTCCTCGTGGGAGAGCATCTTATCGATGCGCGCCTTCTCCACGTTCAGAATCTTACCTTTGAGGGGCAGGATCGCCTGATAGCGACGGTCGCGTCCACCCTTCGCCGAACCACCTGCCGAGTCACCTTCGACGAGGAACAGTTCGGACCGCTCGAAGTCCTTTTCGGTGCAGTCCGCCAACTTGCCGGGAAGGCCGCCCCCCGACAACACGCCCTTGCGACGAACGAGATCGCGCGCCTTGCGTGCGGCTTCGCGCGCGGCGGCCGCGTCGATCGCTTTGCGCACGATCGACTTTGCATGCGACGGATTTTCTTCGAGCCAGCGCGTCAGGTGATCGTAGGTCACCTGTTGCACGGTGGTCTGAGCGTCCTTGTTGGAAAGCTTGATCTTCGTCTGGCTTTCGAAACGCGGATCCGGCAGACGCAACGACACCGCGGCGACGAGTCCTTCGCGGCAGTCCTCTCCGGTCAGCTGTTCGCCTTCCTTGAAGACACCGGATTTCTTTCCGTAGTTGTTCAGCGCCGACGTGAGCGCCGTGCGGAATCCCGAAAGATGGGTGCCGCCTTCGATCGTCTTGATGGTGTTGGCGAACGACAGTTCGATGGTCGAATACGACGTGTTGTAGGCGAGCGACACCTCGACGTCGTACACGAGCGGCTTCGATCCCTCGCGTTCGATGGTGCGATCCGCGCGGAAGTAGATCGGCTCGGGCTGCACCATTTCTTTCCCTTCGGAGAGGTGCTTCACGAATGATTTGAGCCCGTCCGGGAATTGGAACACCGTCGGATCCGCGTCGCCTTGTCGCGCGTCCTTGAACTCGATCGTGACACCCGGGTTCAGATAGGCGAGTTCGCGGAAACGGGTCGCAAGCCGCTCGGCGTTGAACGTCGTCACCGACATGATCGTCGGGTCCGGCTTGAAGGTGACTTTGGTGCCCTTCTGATCGGTCGCACCGAGAGTGCGGAGCTTCTGAGCGGTCTCGCCCTTCTCGAAGCGAATACGGTGCGCTTGACGATCGCGATAAACCTCGACTTCCATCCATTCCGACAA
>CAIWVZ010000321.1 GCA_903916245.1 uncultured Planctomycetota bacterium
AGCCAGCCGGGTTCCGAGCCCGCCGGCGAGAATGATGCCCTTCATGACGCGTCTCCCCCGTCGGCGGTCCGGAACCACTTCACCGTCGCATCGAGCCCGGTCGCCAAATCGACGGGCGGATCGTAGCCGAGAATCGAACGCGCCGCTTCGATGTCGGCGAGCGAGTGTTTGACGTCGCCCGCCCGTACGGCTTCGTAGCGCGCCTTCGGCGAAACGCCGCAACGCTGCGCGATGAGCGTCAGCAGTTCATTCAACGTGGTTCGACATCCGTTGCCGACGTTGAAAATACGGCCCGGAGCACCGGGCGCCGACGCGGCGAGCAGATTCGCCGCCACGACGTTGGCGATGTACGTGAAGTCGCGGCTCTGTTCGCCGTCGCCGTAGATCACCGGTTCGCGACCGGAAACGAACGCGTCGGTGAATTTGGGAATCACCGCCGCATACGCGGAATCGGGTCGTTGGCGGGGGCCGAAGACGTTGAAGTACCGAAGGACGACGGTCTCGAGTCCGTAGCAGAGGAAAAAGACGCGCGCGGCGTTCTCGCCGTGCAACTTGTCCGCCGCGTAGGGGCTGAGCGGATTGGGGGGCATAGACTCGATCTTCGGAAGCGTCGGCGTATCGCCGTACGCCGACGACGACGCCGAGTAAACGACACGTCGAACGCCCGCGAGACGGGCGGCATTCAAGACGTTGACCGTTCCCGCCGCGTTCACGTCGAACGACGTGATCGGATCTTCGACGCTGCGGGGCACGGACGGCATCGCCGCGAGATGGAAAACGACGTCGCACCCCGCGACCGCGGATGCGAGATCTTCCGGTCGGCGGATGTCGCCGCGACGAAGATCGATCCGCCCCGCGAGATGCGCGAGGTTGTCTTCCCGCCCCGTGGCGAAATTGTCGAGCACGACGACCGAGTCGCCGCGGGCGACGAGCGCGTCGCAGATGTGGGAACCGATGAATCCGGCGCCGCCGGTAACGAGTGCCTTCATGAAACCGAATCCGGGCGCCCGAATCGGGCCACCAAGTCGCCAACGATACGCGTTGCGGACCGACCGTCCCACAGGGGCGGAACCGACATCGGCCCCGGCCCTCGTTCGAGAATTTCGAGGGCGGCGGCGAGCCCCGCCTTCGGGTCGCTCCCTACCAACCGATTCACACCGACGTCGCAGGTAACCGGTCGTTCGGTGTTGTCCCGAAGGGTGAGGCACGGAACGCCGAGCAAACAGGCTTCTTCCTGAACACCGCCGGAATCCGTCATCAGGAGTCGCGAACGATCCATCAATGCAAGGAAGTCGACGTAGCCGAGCGGGTCACAAACGTGGAGCTCGGGAACGGAGGCGAGGTCGAGTCCGGCGGCCGCGATACGCGCCCGGGTTCGGGGATGCACCGGAAATACGACGGGTGCACGCCGAGCGACGTCGCGAATCATCTCGACGAGGGCGACGACCTTCGTCGGGTCGTCGACGTTGGACGGCCGATGTAGGGTGACGGTCACGTAGGACTTGCGCGCGACACCGAGACGCTCGGTGATGTCCGATCCACGGGCACGCTCGCGGAACTCCACGAGGGTATCGATCATCACGTTGCCTGCGAGAACGACCTTCGAGGGATCGACGCCTTCGCGCGCGAGATTCGCGACACCGGAGGCCTCCGTGACGTAGAGCACGTCGGAGATCGCGTCCGTCAGGATGCGGTTGACTTCTTCCGGCATCGATCGGTCGAACGATCGCAATCCGGCTTCGACGTGGGCGACGCGAACCCCCATTTTGGAGGCGACGAGCGCGCATGCGATCGTCGAATTGACGTCTCCGACCACGACGACGACGTCCGGACGATCCTCTTCGAGCAGGGGCTCGAAACGCGCCATCACATCCGCGGTCTGGCGCCCGTGCGACCCCGAACCGACGTTGAGATTGCGCCAAGGTTCGGGGATGCGGAGATCCTCGAAGAATCGCCCGGACATGTTCGGGTCGTAATGCTGTCCCGTGTGGACGATCCGGTGGCGCACCCCGTCGACTTTCGCAAGCGCCCAAGCGAGCGGAGCGATCTTCATGAAGTTCGGACGGGCGCCGGCGACCGTGAGGACGTCGAGACGCGTCATCGCACCGCCTCGACGTGCCAACGGGCGAATCGCCGGATTCCTTCGGCGAACGGCACGCCCGGTAAAAATCCCAAGTCGCGCCGCGCCGCCGAGACGTCGGCGTACGTCATTCGAACGTCTCCCGGTTGTTCGGGGGCATGGACGACCTTGGGCACGACACCGAGAGCCGCGGCGAGGCCGTCGACCATGTCGCGGAGCGCGATCGTCGCCGAGCCCCCGAGATTGTAGATCCGGTAGCCGCTCGCTCGGTCGTAGGCCCGAACCACGCCGTCGACGATGTCGTCGACGAAGGTGTAGTCGCGACGGGTCGAGCCGTCACCGAAGACGGTCACCGCCTCCCCACGACGCATGAGCCCCGCGAACTTGTGGATCGCGAGGTCGGGCCGCTGGCGAGGACCGTAAACCGTGAAGAACCGAAGACACGTGACGGGAATCCCCGACAGGTGGTGCCAACTGTGACACAGGAGTTCTCCGGCCTTCTTCGTCGCGGCGTACGGCGACACGGGATGGTCGACGCTGTCCGTCTCGCGGAACGGCTCTCCTTCACGATTGCCGTACACCGACGACGACGATGCGAAGACCAAACGAGAGACCCCCGCTTCCCGTGCGGCTTCGAGGATGCGCATCGTCCCCATGACGTTCACGTCCGCGTAGAGAGCGGGTTGCTCGATCGACGGACGCACACCCGCCATCGCCGCGAGATGGACGATCCCCTCGGGGCGCGCCTCGCGCATCACGTCCTCCACGCGACGGGCGTCGCGGATGTCGCCTTCGAAGACGCGAAAACCCGGATGGGCTGCGAGTTCCTCGACGTTGCGACGCTTGAGCGCCGGGTCGTAGAACGCGTTGAAATTGTCGAGGATCGACACGGAATCACCGCGGCGGAGGAAGGCCTCCGCGACGTGGGAGCCGATGAACCCGGCCCCTCCCGTGACGAGGATCGACGCCATGGTCAGAGCTTGACGACCGTACCGGACGCCGGGCGTCCCTTCAGCATGTTGCGCGTGTCGACGACGACCTTCGCGTGCTTCGCCAAAAGGTCGGGATCGAAGGCCGCGTGGTCCGTGACGACGACGACGCAATCGGCCGCCGAAAGGGTCGCCGCGTCGTAGGGCACCGCATCCATGGAAACCGGGTCGTGCCGCAACTCGGGGACGTGCGGGTCGGCGTAGGACACGGAGGCCCCCCGCTTCCTCAGAAGCTCGATCACGTCGATCGCGGGAGACTCGCGACAGTCGTCCACGTTCTTCTTGTAGGCGACGCCGAGCACGAGGATCTTCGATCCCTTCACCGCCTTGCCGGCTTCGTTGAGCGCTTCACCGACGAGATCCACGACGTAGTCGGGCATATGGCTGTTGATTTCCCCGGCCATCTCGATGAAACGGGCGTTGTAGTTGAGGGTCTTCAACTTCCATGAAAGGTAGTGCGGATCGATCGGGATGCAGTGGCCGCCGAGACCGGGACCCGGCCAGAACGGCATGAATCCGAACGGCTTCGTGGATGCGGCTTCGATGACCTCCCAGACGTCGCAGCCGAGTTTGCGACACATGATCGCCATCTCGTTGACGAGGCCGATGTTGACGCTTCGGAAGGTGTTCTCGAGGAGTTTGACCATTTCGGCCGCCGCTGGGCTCGACACGATGACCACGCGATCGACCGCATGCGCGTAGAGCGCCTTGGACAGGACGCGGCAGGCGTCGGAATGACCGCCGACGACCTTCGGGGTGTTGCGGGTGTGGAACGTCGGATTGCCCGGGTCCACGCGCTCGGGACTGAAGGCGATGAAGAAATCTTCGCCCGCGCGGAGTCCCTTCGCCTCGATGCGGGGCATCACGACTTCCGTCGTCGTCCCCGGATACGTCGTGCTCTCGAGCACGATGAGCTGTCCCTTTCGGGCGCGCTTCGCGATCTCGTCGGTCGCGCTCACGATGTAGCGCATGTCCGGATCCTTCGACTTGCGAAGCGGCGTCGGAACGCAGATGGAAATCGTGTCGCAGTCGCCGATCGAAGCGTCCGGCAGCGACGCCCGAAGACGGCCCGCGCGCACTTCGGGGCCGAGTTCATCGTCCTTGATGTCGCCGATGTAGGAACGACCGGCGTTGACTTCGGCGACCCGCTTCGGGTCGACGTCGTAGCCGATCACGCGGAATCCGGCGCGCGCGAATTCGAGAGCCAGCGGCATGCCGACGTACCCGAGTCCGATGACGCCGATCAGCGCGGTCTTGTCCTCGAGTTTCTTTTTGAGTTCCAGGGCGATGGTGTTCATGAAAGTTCGATTCCGCTTATTCCACCGTCACGCTCTTGGCGAGGTTGCGGGGTTGATCGACGTCGCAACCGCGAAGGCGGGCGACTTCATAGGCGAGCAGTTGAAGAGGCACGACGTTGACCATCGGCCCGAGAAGCGGATCGCATTCCGGGACCGTGATCACGGCGGACGCCTGACGCGCGACCCGGTCGTCGCCGGGGTTGACGACCGCGATGACGCGACCGCCGCGGGCGCGGACTTCCTCGACGTTCGAGGCGACCTTGTCGTACACGGGGCCGCGGGTCGCGATGACGACGACGGGCAGACCTTCGTCGATCAGGGCGATCGGGCCGTGCTTCATCTCCCCCGCCGGGTATCCCTCGGCGTGCATGTAGGAGATTTCCTTCAACTTCAACGCGCCTTCGAGGGCCACGGGGTAGTTGGCACCCCGACCGAGGAAGAGGAAGCCACGGGCGTCCTTGACGGATTCGGCGACCGCCCGCACGTCGTCGGCGCACAGGAGTGCCTTCGAAATCCACTGCGGCAGACGACGCACCTGATCCGTCAGACGCCGGGCCTCGTGGGCGCTCATGGTCCCCCGGGCCGCCGCCAAACGAAGGGCGAAGAGGAATCCCGCGACGAGTTGCCCCATGAACGCCTTCGTCGACGCGACGCCGATCTCGGGCCCCGCGTGGGTCATCACGAGACCGTCGCATTCCCGGGCGATCGTCGATCCCTGCACGTTGCAGATCCCGATCGTGCGGGCGTTGAAATCGACTTTCGCGCGCCGCAGAGCGGCCAAGGTATCGGCCGTCTCACCGGATTGACTGATCGCGATCACACCCGTTCGTGAGTCGAGCACCGGGTCCCGGTATCGGAACTCGGATGCGTAATCGACGTCGACGGCGATTCTCGCGAATCGCTCGATCCAGAACTTGGTCACGAGACCCGCGTGCCATGACGTACCGCACGCGACGATCGCCACACGATCGAGAGATCGCAGAACGGCGTCGTCGAGCGTCAGTTGTTCGAGCCGAATTTCCGACGACGCCCCGATCGCGCCGAGCAAGGCGTCGCCGACGACCTGCGGCTGCTCGTGGATCTCCTTGAGCATGTAATGGTCGAAGCCCGCCTTCTCCGCCCGGGCGAGATCCCACGGGATCCGCGTCGGAACCCGTTCCACCGGGGTTCCGTCGAATCGGAGGATGGAGGCACCGCGGGACGTAAGCACGGCGATGTCGCCGTCCTCGAGGAAGATCATGTCGCGCGTGGTTTCGAGCATCGCCGCGACGTCGCTCGCGAGCAACGTGCGTCCGTCGGCGAGGCCGACGATGAGCGGGCTGTCCTTCCGGGCCCCGACGACGACGTGCGGATGCGCCGTATGCATCACGGCGATCGCAAACGAGCCGTGCAGCTGGGCGACCGAGGCGCGCACGGCGTCGACCAAGTCTCCCCGCCATGCCTGAGCGATCAGGTTCGGGATCACCTCGCTGTCCGTTTCCGAGCGGAAGACGACACCGTCCTGTTCGAGCGCGGCGCGCAGGTCGCGGTAGTTCTCGATGATGCCGTTGTGCGCGACCACGACGGTCCCGTCGTCGCTCAGATGCGGATGCGCATTGGCCTCGCTCGGACGCCCGTGGGTGGCCCATCGGGTGTGTCCGACGCCCGTCGTGGCTTCGACGAAAAGCCCTCCGACGGCGTCCTCGAGGCGTTGGATCTTTCCGACTTCACGGACGAGCGCCATGCCGGAGGCCGACTCGACCGCGATGCCCGCGGAGTCGTAACCCCGGTATTCCAAACGCTTGAGGCCCCGGATGAGGAGGTCCCTGACGGGAGCCTTCTCCGAGACGCATCCGATGATTCCGCACATGGTGAAGCCGACTTTCGACGAAGCCCTTGCCGATCAACGAGATCGGTCGCGAGCATCGCAGAAGGTTAGCAGGGAACGCGCGGAAATGTCGGCACGGAAATCGACGTAAAGACGCGATCGACCGCAGGTTACGACGAGAGAAGCGGCGCGGCGCGCCGCCTTTGTCAGCTCGTCGAAACTCGGCCTCGGAAGTACGCGAGCGTGAGTTCGAGTCCGTCGCGCAGGCCGACTTTCGGCTCCCATCCGAGGATCTTGCGGGCCCGCGTGATGTCGGGTTGCCGCACCTTCGGGTCGTCGACCGGGAGTTCCTTGAAGATGATCCGGCTCTTCGCTCCGGTCACCCGAAGGACCTCCTCCGCGAACTGGAGGATCGTCATTTCCGAGGGATTTCCGATGTTCACCGGGTCGTGCTCGTTCGAGAAGGCGAGGCGGCAGATGCCCTCGACCAAGTCCGACGCGTAGCAGAAGGACCGGGTCTGCGAGCCGTCGCCGAACACCGTGAGATCTTGTCCCGTGAGCGCCTGCCCCATGAACGCGGGAAGCACGCGGCCGTCGTTGAGACGCGTGCGCGGGCCGTAGGTGTTGAAGATGCGGACGATGCCCGTGTTCACGCCGTGGGCACGGTGGTACGCCATCGTCATCGCCTCGGCGAACCGCTTGGCTTCGTCGTAGACGCCGCGCGGGCCGATCGGATTGACGTTGCCCCAGTAGGTCTCGGGCTGCGGATGAACGAGCGGATCGCCGTACACCTCGCTGGTCGACGCGAGGATGAAGCGCGACTTCTTCTCCTTCGCGAGGCCGAGTACCTTGTGCGTGCCGAGGGATCCCACCTTCAGCGTTTGAATCGGCAGTTGCAGGTAGTCGATGGGACTCGCGGGCGACGCGAAGTGCAGAATCACGTCGAGAGCACCGTCGACGTGGATGTAGTTCGTGACGTCGTGCTTCACGAACGAGAAACCCGGCTTCCCGAAAAGGTGCCCCAAGTTGGACGTGCTTCCCGTCAGGAGGCTGTCCATGCAGATCACTTCATGCCCGTGGCCGAGCATCCAATCCGCCAAGTGGGAACCGAGGAAGCCGGCGCCGCCCGTGATGAGAACACGTGCCATGATCAACCCTTCGAGAACAGCGTCTGTTTGTGGGTTTCGATGAATCCGGTATCGAAATCGCCCTTGCGGAAGTCGCCGTTGTCGAGCACCCGCAGGAGCAACGGAATCGTGGTACGCACGCCGGAAACCTGCATTTCGCCCAAGGCCCTACGCAGCGTTTCGATGGCCTCGTCGCGGGTGCCGCGATGAGAGAGAACCTTCGCCGCGAGGCTGTCGTAGTGCGGCGGGATGGTGTAGCCGGAGTAGAGGTGGGAATCGACGCGCACACCGGGCCCGCCCGGAGCGACGAACGTCGTCACCTTTCCGGGAGACGGACGGAAGCCCGCCTCGGGGTCCTCGGCGTTGACGCGCACTTCGATCGCATGCCCGCGCGGCACCATGTCCTCCTGCTTGAAGGACAACGGCAAGCCCGCGGCGACCCGGATCTGCTCCTTCACCAAGTCGACGCCGTACACGAGTTCCGTGACCGGGTGTTCGACTTGGATACGGGAGTTCATCTCCATGAAGTAGAAGTTGCGATGGCGGTCGACGAGGAATTCGACCGTTCCGGCGTTGAGGTAGTTGCCCGCTTTCGCGAAACGGATCGCCGCCTCTCCCATCGTCTTGCGCAGTTCGGGCGTCATGACGGGCGAGGGCGATTCTTCCACCAACTTTTGATGTCGGCGCTGAACGGAGCAGTCGCGCTCGCCGAGATAGACGATGTTGCCGTGCGTATCGGCGATCAACTGGATCTCGACGTGGCGCGGCCTCTCGACGAACTTCTCGATGTAGACCGTGCCGTCGTTGAACGCCGCGGTCGCCTCGGCCTTCGCGGAAGCGAATCCCGAAAGCAACGAAATCTCGTTTTGGGCGACGCGCATCCCGCGTCCGCCGCCACCCGCGGCCGCCTTCACCATGACCGGATAACCGATCTCGGCGGCGATTTTCCGCGCCTCGTCCTCGTCCGCCACGGCCCCCGGGCTACCGGGGACCGTCGGGACGTTCGCCGTGCGGGCCAATTCGCGAGCCCTCGCCTTGTTTCCGACCGCGTTGATCGTGTCGGGGCTCGGTCCGATGAAGTGAATCTTGCAGGCCCGGCAGACCTCGGCGAAACGGGCGTTCTCCGAGAGGAAGCCGTACCCGGGGTGGATCGCGTCCACATTCGCGATTTCGGCGGCCGCGATGATGCGATTGATGTCGAGGTACGACTTCAGGCTCGGGCCGGGTCCGATGCAAATGGTGTCGTCGGCGAGCCGAAGGTGGAGGGCGTCCTCGTCGACCTCGGAGTAGACCGCGACCGTCTCGATCCCGAGTTCCTTGCAGGCGCGGACGATGCGGAGGGCGATTTCGCCGCGGTTCGCGACCAAAATGCGTGAAAACATCGCAGGCTCAGGGCTTGATCAGGAACAGGGGTTGGCCGAACT
>CAIWVZ010000322.1 GCA_903916245.1 uncultured Planctomycetota bacterium
CGAGAGCGACCATCAACTGACGCTTGTATTCATGGAAGCGTTTGACGTGGACGTCGAACGTCATCGATGGATCGAGCGCGATTCCCGTTTCCGTGTAGATGAAGTTGCAGGCGGACCGCTTCGCGGTCACCTTCACGGCGGCGATCTCGGCGTGCAGCGACGCTTCCTCCGCGCGTGTACGAAGGGACTCGACGAGTCCGAGATTCGTCACCCACTCGGGGCCGACGGCGGAGTCGAGGAGAGCCGCCAAGGCCGGGTTGGCCTTCAGAATCCAAAGGCGAGGCGTGACGCCGTTGGTCGCGTTCGTGAACCGTTCGGGGTGGAGTTTCGCGAATCCCGGAAATAGGCGTTCCTTGATCAAGTCCGAATGCAGCCGGGAGACGCCGTTCGTCGCATGACTGCCCCACACGGCGAGGTTCGCCATGCGGACATGGGGGATCGGCGAGTCGTCGATGATCGACATCGCCGCGCGCGTCGGAGCGTCTTCCGGATCCGATTGCAACGTGATCGCGTCGAGGCGACGATCGAGTTCGCGGATGATCTCCATGTGCCGAGGCAGAACACGATCGAACATCGGAACGGGCCAACGCTCGAGAGCTTCCGGAAGCAGCGTGTGGTTCGTGTAGCCGAGTGTTCCCTTGACCAAATCGAACGCGGTTTCCCAACCGACGCCGTGTTGATCGAGCAACGCGCGCATCAGCTCCGCCACCGCGAGAGCGGGATGCGTGTCGTTCATTTGGAGCGCGACACGACGGGGCAGCCTTCGAAGATCGGTGTCGACGTCGTGGAAGCGTCGTAGCGTGTCCGCAACCGAACACGTCACGAAGAACGCCTCCTGCATGAGTCGCAATTCGCGACCGCGTTCCGATGCATCGTTCGGGTAGAGGATCTTGGTGATGCTTTCGTAGCGGGCCTTTTCGCTCGCCGCACCGACGTAATCGCCCGCGTTGAAGAGATCGAGATCCAAGTCGGACGTCGCGCGTGCCGCCCATAGGCGAAGGATGTTGATCGTGCGCCCCCCGAATCCCGCGACGAGAATGTCGTGCGGAACACCGACGACGGATCGGGTGTCCACCCATTTCGGGTGATAGCCGCCTTCGGGGCCGCTTCCGGGGACGACCTTGCCGAAGAACTCGACACGGACGGACTTGTCCGGCTGAACGATCTGCCACGGGCTCGGGAACCGCATCCAGTTGTCGAGACGTTCCACCTGTTCGCCGTGGATGATCTCCTGGCGGAACATGCCGTGTTCGTAGCGCACCCCGTAACCGATGGCGGGAATGTCCATCGTCGCCATCGAATCGAGGAAGCACGCGGCGAGGCGTCCGAGACCACCGTTGCCGAGACCGGCTTCGGGTTCGAGTTCTCCGAGTGACTCGGCCGTCATGCAGAGAGGGCTCAAGGCTTCGTTGACGGCATCGACCAACCCGAGGTTGTGCAGGTTGGTCACGAGAAGTCTCCCGATCAGGAATTCCATCGAGAGGTAGCCCACCCACTTCTTGTCGCGGTATCCCGTGGTGGTGCTTTTGAAGCGTGCTTCCACCATGAGGTCGCGGACGGTGTAGGCGACCGCCATCCACACGTCGCGAGGGGAGGCGGAGATCGGCGCGACCCCCAATCGGAACTTCAGATTTTCGGCGATCGAGCGTCGCAGACTCTCGACGTCGGCGTTCTTCAGACACGACGTCCATACCTTGTGGAGCGCTTCGGCGCCGCCGGGCGTAGCGGGAGCGCACGAAGGGTCGTCGGGGTACGCCGGGGGAGTCGGAGCGGAAGCCATGAGTTCGGGATTCTAGCGTCCGACGGCGTCGTCGGAGCGGGTAGCATCGGAGAAGTTGAAGATGACGCCCGTGGAATCAAACCGCATCCCGTGGAGATGGGCGTTCGCTCTCGCGATGGCGGCGTTGCTTCTGCACACGCCCGCACTCGGACGCTTCCCCCTGCTCGACGACTGGTGGGTGGTGCCGCGTGTCGTCGAGCACGGCGCTCCCGAACCTTGGCCGAAGACGGGCGATGGCTCCGCGATCGCCCTCGGTGCCCGTGCCGTCGGTGAAGAAGTGCCTCCGCCTTACATGAGCCGCCCCGCGCTTTGGGCCGTGTGGCGAGCGATCCATGCGTCGTGCGGAGGGATCGACACGCGAGCGCTGCATGCGGCGGCGTGGCTCGCCCATGCGCTGTCGACGTTCCTTCTCGCGCATCTTTTGGCGGGACTCGTATCCCGTCGCGCCGCGCTTCTTTCGGCGCTTTTGTTCGCCACCGCGGCCCACGGGCTTCAAGCGGTGTCTTGGATCGCGGCGGGCGGGGACACGCTCGCCACCACCTGCATCCTCGTGGCGTGCCTCGCGGTTCGACGACTTGAAGGAGCCCTCGGTCGCACGATGGTCGCCGAGGTGGTCCTCGTCGCCGCGGCGAGCGCGGCATTGTTGTGCAAGGAATCGGCGATCGCTTTGTTCCCGATCGTCGGCCTCGTGGCGATCGAGGCGGGTCTCGGCCTGCGCCGCATGATGCTCGTGGCCGCATCGTTGTCGGTGGCCGTCGGTGTCGCGGCGGTCGTGCGTATGGAAGATGCGCGCGTCGGCGGTATCGCGTGGCCCACCTGGGAAGCGATCGTGAACACCCCGTGGAACGTCGGGCAGCTGTTGCGGCAGGCGGCGGCTCCGGTGTTGTCGGACGGATCGCCGATGGCGGTCGAATCGTGGACCGTTCCCTTCCGACGCGTCGTCGGGATTTTCCTCGTGGCGTTGCCGATTCTCTTCGGAGTCGTTCGGGGCGCGTCGCGCGACCGACGTCGGATCGCGGCCGGACTCGTCGTCGCCGTCGTCGCGCTGTTGCCGACCGCGTGGGTGGTCCTCGTCCACACGACGGAGATACGCACCAACTTTTTCGGAAGGTTGACCTATGCCCCATGGATCGGCGTCTTGTTTGCCGTCGCCGTCGGGTGGTCCATCCTCGAAGCCCACGCGCGTCGAGTCGCATGGTGCGTCGCCTTCGCGCTCCTCGGTCATGCCGGATGGTCGATGGTCGAAGGCATGCGCCACGAAGCGCACGTCGATCGACGCGTGGAGGCGCGGTTGTCGGTGGTCGCCGCGATCGAGCCGCAAGAAGCGACGGTGATCGTCGTGGATCCGCACGCCTTCGACGGCGGACTTCCGTTGCTCGGATTCGGCATCGAGGACGCCTTTTCCGGAGCGTTCCCGCAACGCCGCCGCGACGTGGTGTGGATTCCCGACCGTGAGAGCCTCGCGCGGTCTTCGAGGTTGCGTTCGTTGCGCGCTCCTTACGCGGCGGTCGACTTCACCGCGTCCGATGTGCCGGTCGTCTCCGTCGTGTCCGAATCGGTTCCGTTGCCGACGTTGGGAGCACAACCCATCACCGATCTCTCGGCGCGTGACCCCGCGGGTCGTGTCGCGCCCGGGCCCGTCTTGGGGATCCGCGTGCGCGGACGCGCCCTCGGCAAAGCCGTTGTGACGACATGGTTCACCGACGTGGGCGTTTTCAACGTGTCGGTGCCGACCACCCCGGGACATGGAGAGTGGTTCCTCGATGCTCCCGAGGATGTGACGTGGACATCCGCGTCCGCCATCGATCAAGTCCGCGTGGAAGGGCTGACACCGGGAGCGGAGTGGGAGTGGCGGGTCGCGCCGCCGCGTACGGAGGTCCGCGTCCTTTCGACGTCGACGCCGGAGAGGCCCGTGGGGCTCGAGGCGCACGTGCCCTCGGGCACGGCGAAGGTGGTGCTCAGGTGGCGATTCTTGGCTATCGAAGGATCGAAGCGGGAATGGGTCGGGTCGTGGGTCGAAGCGCCGACCCGCCGCGTCGGCGTGGTCGACGGGATGGACGTCGTCGATATCGCTCCGGCGTGGACCGACCGTATCGGATTCGCGGGAGCGGGTGAGGCGATGACGTGGAGGGAGGCCGTAGGCATCCTGCGCCGAAGCGGCGAGAGCGGTGCCACGCGATTGCAGTTCGAAGTCAAGGTCGTTCCCGTCGTCGACGGTCGATTCGGCGAGCCGTCCGCGTGGCGGCTGGGATACCTCCGACTTCCATCGCCGTGAATCCGGCGCGGACTTCGGTCGGCAATCAGTAGCGACGGCGCGGAGCGTTGACGTAGCGGCAGTCGGTGCACCGCAACGTGTCGACGCCGAGCAGGCGGGCCGATCCCGGGGCTTTGCGAATCGCGATGCGGTCCCCCGTGTCCACCGGAATCAGCGACGGATCGTTGTCGCACGTGAGTGTCGCGGGACCGCGCGTGAGATCGATCGTCAGTGCTTCCGACTCTCCCATCACGAGGTGGTGGAGAAAATCGGTGCAGTTGTTGAACGCGATTCCGATGCCGCAGCGGATCGCCATGCGCGTCACCGAACGAAAGTAGGCCGACGAACCGAACGGCGTCGCCACCACCAGCCCGTCACCGATGACTTCTTCCGTTACCGGCATGCCGTTGAGCGAGACGACGAAGCGCACCGCCGCCCGCGGATCGGCGTTTCGGAAGATGATGTCGTTCACCGCGAGCAGGAGATGGTCGCGGAAGCGACCTTCCAATTTGAGCAGTTGCTCTTCGTCCATGCGGCCCGCGCGGAGGCGGTCGAGGACGACGTCGTCCGCATGGCGCGGACACTTGACGCAGGTATCGTCGGTGCGAATTCCGAGTTTCGGCACTTCCGGCCAAGAGCGCTCGGCCCCGATCAGCGTGCCGTCGCCGCCGTAAGCGATGATGACGTCCGGACGGTCCTCGTCGAGCGAGAATCCTGATTGGATCACGGTGTCCCGGAAGGAGTCGGGAGCGTGCCCGACGATGCGGACGCGTTGGATCACGGCGGGTCACGGTAACCCGGACCCGCATGAACCAAAACCAACAAAGACGTGCCTGAAATCGCGTAGGATGGAGGTGCGCACCCCGTCGTCCCATGGATTCACGCGACAATACGCCCGACTTGGACCGTCTTTCCCGATTGGCCATCGACAAAGCCGCATCCCGTGCGGCCCGTGAGCGGGTCGAAACCCGTCGTCGGTTCATCGCGGGGCTCGGTGCCGGTGCCGTCCTGACCGCTCTCGGCGGAGCGACCTACGTCGTTTCAGGGTGTTCCGAATCCGTCGAGCCCCCCGCCTCGGCGTCGACGCCGCGTTCGGACGGACGTCCGCGTATTCCTCCCGGCCAAACTTTGATCGAGCGGCTGCGTCCGATGGGGAAGGCGGAAGGCGGTTCGGAGTGGGTCGACGCGTCATCCTGGCGCTTGCGTGTCCACGGAGCGGTGAAGAAGCCGCTGGATCTTTCACTGAAGGACCTGCGAGCGCTTCCGCAGGTCGATCAGATCTGCGACGTCCACTGCGTCACGACGTGGTCGGTTCTCGACGCCGCGTTCTCCGGGGTTCGCTTGTCGTATCTCGCCGATCTCGCGGGTGTCGAAGCCCGCGCCGCGCATGTGATCTTCGAATCCGATGCGGGCTACACGGCAAACATCCTTCTCGAAGAAGCGTTGGCCCCCGACGTCCTCGTCGCCCACGCGCACGACGGCCTACCGCTCTCTCCGGCGAACGGGGCTCCTCTGCGCTCTATCGTTCCCGCGCTCTACTTCTGGAAGAGCACCAAGTTTCTCACGGGGATCCGATTCCAAGCCGTCGACGAGCCCGGTTATTGGGAGACGCGCGGCTACCACAACCACGCCGATCCGTGGAAGGAAGAACGATACTCGTGAGCGGATCGTGGCTGCGAACGCTTCACCGCGACCTCGGTTTTCTCGCGTTCGGATTGACCGTCGTTTACGCGGTTTCCGGAGTGGCCGTGAACCACATCGGGACGTGGGATCCGAACTTCGTCCGTGAAGAACGCACCGCGGAACTCGGGCCACAAACCGGACAACCTTCCGCCGTCGTTGCCGTCGCCATGGAGCGACTCGGTCTGAGTCCGGCCACGTGGTCGGTCGACGTGGTCGACGACACGCGGATCGACATCAAGTTCAAAGACGGACAAGCGTCGGTGAACCCGAAGACGGGGCGAGCCGTCGCGCGCACCGATCGTGCCCGACCCGTGCTGCGTTCGATGAACTGGTTGCATCTGAATCGGGGGAAGGGCGGATGGACGTGGATCGCCGACGGTTACGCCGTCATCCTCGGGATCCTCGCGATTTCCGGGCTTTGCATCGCCCCCGTCCGCCGACAACTCGCGGGGCGGGGGGGCGTGTTCCTGGCGATCGGAATTGCTCTACCCGTCGGTTGGGTGTTGCTGTTCGGCCCTTGAGAGTCCGAGGCCCGTCACCGACCCGAGGCTCCCGCATTACCATGAACGCATGCGGATCCTGATTCTCGCGTGTGTCTTGTTCGTGATTCCGGTGGCGGCTCAAGAGTCGCGCCCCGCGGCGCCCGTCGGTCCCGTTCCTTCGCAGCAGGATGTGGACGCGGCCATTCTGAAGGGAGCGTCGATTCTCGTCGGACTCCAAGAGTCCTACGGCGACGAGGGAAACCCGGCGCGAGCGGGACAGTATCCACGGCTGAAGACGGACGATGCCCGTCTCGCGCACGACGAGAAGGTGCGCGGGTGGCTGCGGTCGAAGCAGACGGCGCAGTCCGCGGAGTGGCCCTACGAGGGGGTGTATCGCGAGAAGGGCGTCATTCCTCCCGGCTATCGCGTCGGCGGGACGTCGATCGCGTGTCTCGCGCTGCTCGCCGCGCCGGAGTTCGCGAGCGACAAGGTGCGACGCGCGTCGTTCGACAAAGGTCTCGAGTTCGTTCTCAAGGAACTCGAGAAGAACCCGGATCTCTTCGCGGGTTTCAACGCGACCTACGATGTGCGTGGATGGGCGCACGCGTACGGACTCGAGCTCTGTTTGACCGCCCTCGACATGAAGGTGTTGAAGCCTGAAGTCGCCACCCGCGCCGAGCGCATGGCGAAGACGCTGGTTCGTGTTCTCGAAGAGACGGAGATCAAGAAGACGGGCGGTTGGAACTACGCGCGGCGCGGCGGCTACGAAAAGCCGACGCCCGCGTCGCCCTTCATGACCGCGCCGACGCTGATGTTCCTGTTTCATGCGAAGGCGCGCGGTCTCTCCGTGGACGCATCGGTCGTCGACCGCGCCCTGAAGTCGATCGAGGATGCGCGACTCGACAACGACGCGTTCCAGTACTCGACGAACCCCTCGCGCAAGTCCGCCACCGGAGGCGACGACGTCCCCGGTGCGTGCGCGCGCATGGCGGCGGCGGAACTCGTCCTGCATCTCGCCGGCCGCGGTGGAGTGGATCGCATTCGACGTGCCGTCGATGCGTTCTTCACCCACTGGGGAGAACTGGAAGTGCGGCGTCGGCAATCGGGTACGCACATTCCGCCGTACATGGTTGCGCCCTACTACTTCCATTTCGGCCATCGGTACGCCGCGCTCGCCATCGAGCAATTGCCGGAGAACGAACGACCCGCGTTGCGCGATCGTCTTCGGGCGACGTACTGGAAGACGCGCGAATCGAATGGCGCATGGAATGATCGGGAGTTCGTGCGTTCGGAGTCGTTCGGTACCGCGATGGCGATGCTCGGCTTGGCGACACCGAATGCACCGGCTCCCGCGGTCTGGAAACCGTAATCAGACGGCCGCTTCGCGCGGTTGCTGCAGCGCGGATCGTTCGACCGTGTTCAAGATTCCCTGCACCATGCTCGTGAACGCCCCGCGATTGAACGGCTTCTGCAGGACCCAGCGTTTGGCACCGCGCACACCCGATTCGCCGAGTTCGTTGCCCGCGTAACCGGTGATGAACAAGATGGGCGGGTCGGCCCGTGTGGCGCGGAGACGCGTGGCGAGGACGCCGCCCCCCATCTTCGGCATGACGAAGTCCGTGATGACGAGGTCGGGTGCGATGGGCGCGCGCGAGAACGCGGCGAGCGCTTCTTCGCCGTTCGACGCTTCGATCACGCGATGGTCGAGCGCGGTGAGGTGAGAGCGAAGGAGGCCGCGGAGGCGCGCATCGTCTTCCACGAGGAGTACGGTGCATCCACGTCGACCCTCGGTCATCGGCCGCTCCGTGACGGGTTGAGGTCGCTCGGAGGAGATCGGCAACAGGATCGTGATCGTCGTACCGGCACCCTGACGGCTTGCGACCGCAAGGTGACCGGATGACTGCCCGACGAGCGAACGCACCGTCGAGAGACCCAGGCCGATCCCGCGTCCCGCTTCCTTCGTCGTGAAGAACGGCTCGAAGACGCGCGAAAGAACTTCGGGGGACATCCCGATGCCGTCGTCGGCGACGACGAGGCGCACGTGACCACCCGGCCGAAGATTCAACGCCGACGCTTCCGCGGCGTCGACGAACGCGGGATCCACCGTGATCGTGAGCGACCCACCGCACGGCATCGCGTCGTTCGCGTTGGCCGCGAGGTTGAGGAGAATGCGCGTCAGGTGCCCCGGGTCGATGTTGACGTACGTCTCACGTGTAAGGCGTGTTCGTACTTCGATATCTTCGCGAAGCAGCCGACGGATCATGTTCTTGGTGTCGTCGACCGCCGAGGCCAAGTCCACGGTTCGCGGCGAGATCGGCTGCCGACGGCTGAACGCGAGGAGTTGTCCCGTGAGAGAGGCCGCGCGGTCCGTCGACCGACGGATTTCGTCGACGGCCTCGGCCACCACGGGAGTCTGTCGGGCGATGATGTCCGCGTAGCCCGCGATCACGGTGATGATGTTGTTGAAATCGTGAGCCATGCCGCCCGCGAGACGCCCCAACGATTCGATGCGCTCCATGTCTTGAAGACGTCGGCGAAGCGCGTCCGCTTCGGTGACGTCGCGAGCGACGTTGAAGATCAACGTCCGTCCATTCGAGGGAATCGGGCAGGCGACGAGTTCGATCTCGCGGGCTTGGCCGTTGCCGAGGCGATGTCGGGTGCGGATCGATTGGAGGTTCCCGGCGAGGATGTCTCGGATGGTCGCGCGCCGTTCGTCGGGGGAGTTGGTCGCCAGAAGTGAGAGCGGTTTCCCGAGGAGCGAGGCTTCGTCGTAGCCGTACAAGCGGCACGCGGCCGGGTTGATCGCGACGATGTGTTCGTCCTCCGGATCGATGACGAACATGGGCAACGTGCCGATTTCGAAGATCTTTCGGTAGCGGCTTTCGCTTGCGTCGAGAGCTTGCCTCGATTCGGCGAGGTGGCGTTCTTGTCCATCCACGCGAAGCAACAGGATCGCCGAGATGATGGCGGTGACGAGTCCGATCGCGACGAGAGCCCGCAGTGCCCGTTGGAGCGAGTCGACGGCCCCAAACTGGATCGGAGGCTCGCCGCTCAATAGGTGCTTGTGGTCTTCGGCACGTAAGGCGTCGAGAACCGAGTCGATGACCGGGAGGGCCCAAAGCGACAACGCGATGACGACGAGCATCGCGAGACCCAACGTCACCATCGTGACGGTCGGGGTGAAGGTACGGCGGAGGAGGTGCAGCATGGAAGCATCCCTTTGCAGCCGGGACGGTTGGGGGCGCGCATCCTAGAGAGCGGCGGGCCTTAAAAACCCAAAGTTCGAGAAAATCCACAAGGCGCGCCGTGCACATCGTGCACGGGGTGGCCGAGCGTCACGCTCGGCCGCGGAGACGTTGGGGGGCGAGGCGGGTTTACTGAATTTCACGAACTCTCGGCGTTCGGTGTAATCTGAACCCCTGCCGTGCCGGTACGGCGGATTTTCACGAGAATTTCCATGCTGCGAAACACTGCCCTTGCCGTCGTCGCTTTGGCGACCGCCGCGTTCGCTCAGAACTACTGCGTCCCGCAATCCACCATCTATGCGTGTGGTGGGGACGAGTACATCGCGAACGTCACGCTCGCCAACTTGAACAACAATTCGGTCTGCATCCCGGTTCCGGGCTACGAGGACTTCACCAATACCGTCGGCGCCGTGCAACTCGCCGGTGGCCAGACCTATCCGATTTCAGTGACGATCGGAACCTCGTGGGCGTCGGACGTCGTCTACGTCATGCTCGACGCCAACGGCGACGGCACGTTCAATACGACACCGGCGGGCGGCGAACTTCTCGCGACCCTCGGCCCGTTGACCATGACCGGCGGCACGCAGATCGTTACGGGGCAGATCACGATTCCCCCGGTCGTCGCCGGCAACACGCGTCTCCGCGTGCGCCTCAGTTACGGCACGATGGCGAGCGGCACCGAGGCATGTGCCAACAACAACTTCGGCAACTGCGAGGATTACTCCGTCTCCACCGGCGGAGGCCCGGTGACCCCCGAGTATCAGGTCAATCAACCGAGCGCCTCCCATGACATTAACGGGGTTCAGGGAACGGCGTTCTCGGCGGCGAACGTCAACAAGTGCGCGGGCGACGGATTCGTCGTCAATCTGAACTCCTCGAACGTCGGATTCCCGTTCGACGTCTTGGTCTCGCCGATCCCGGTCGTTCCCGTTTCTCAGGGCGGACTTTGGACGGGCAATCAGGCGGTCAACGTGAACCTCGCCGCGTTCATTTTCGGCTTCGGCGGGTTCACGACGCCGTTCTTCGGCAATCTCGCCTTGCCGTTCTCCTTCGGAGCCGCCGCCGACTTCTATACGCAGATGGCGGTGGTCGACCCGTTGAATCCGGACGGGATCGCGATCTCGCAGCCGAACGGACTTCACATTCTGCAGGGTGCCTCGTTGGCCGGGTTCACGCCGCCGACCGGCGACGACACCTACGCGGTGATTCCTTCGCCCGCATGCTTGCCGTTCTACGGCCAGTCACGCAGCAATGCGTGGATCACGACCAACGGCCGCATCGGTTTCGGCACGACGCCGTCGGCGGCGTTCGGGGCTTCTTCCGCCGCCGCGTTGACGGGTGATCCGTTCGTCGGTTATTGGGGCGACTTGCACACGTACACGACGGGCACCATTTCGGTGACGCAGCCGGTGCCGGGCATCACTCGCGCCGACTGGCTCGGCGTGGCGTATTACGGGCAGGCGGGCTTGGTGAACACCTTCGGCGTGCAGCTCGATGCGTTGACCAACACGGTCACGATCGACGGCTTGAACACCATCGTCGCGAACACGTCGAACATGATGTTGGGCCTGTCCGCGGGCAACACGGGTTCGTCGGATCCGGGTTCGATTTCGTTCTCCAACGCCGGTGTCGGAACCACGGGCGTCGGTACGCCCGGTCCGAATCCCGGCATGATCTACAACATCGGCCCGGCGGGTTCCGCGTCCGCGGGCCTCACGTCGATCATCTTCGTGTGGAACTCGATTACGGGGAACTACGACTGGGCGTCGTTCTGAGGCGACGACTCACGTAAACCGTGAAACGACGCCGTCCGGCTCCGCGCCGGGCGGCGTTCGTCGTTTCGGGGTCTCCCGAAAGGGAAGACGTAAGTTCCGGCGCGTGAATGAATTGAACGACCCGACGACCAAGCTCTTCGTGCGCGTCATGGAACACGTCGCGGACAAATGGGGAGTGCTCGGCGGATTCCCATGCGCCACTTGCATCTCGTAAGTGAAAAGCCTTACACTACGGGTCGTCGCGAGGTTCCCTCCCTCGACCGACCATCAAGGAGTTTGATTACGATGAAGATCCTGCCCAAAGTTGCCTTCGCCGCCGCCTTCTTCGCCGCGGTTGCGAGCGCCCAGTACTGCATTCCGCCGTCGACCGCCGCCAACTGCGCGAACGGCGACGAATACCTCTCCAACGTTACCTTCGGCGCCGTTTCCGTGACGCAGGGCTGCCCCGCTCCGGGCACGTGGTACCAGAACTACAGTTCCGGTGGCCCGGCTCCGCTTCCCGCGGTTGCGATCGTTCCCGGCACCAACTTGGCGGTGACCTACACCGTGTCCAACTTCTGGTCGTCGGATCGCGTCCACTTCTTCTTGGACGCCGACAACAACGGCGCCTTCGATCTTCCGGCCGAGAAGCTGTTGGTGCACGTTCCCCCCGCGGCCGGCACATACAACGTGAACGTCCCGATCCCGGCGACCGTTCCGTCCGGAACCAATCTCCGGCTCCGCGTTCGCCTGACGTACGGCACCCCCGCGGTGAACAACGAGGCCTGTGCTTCGATGGGTTATTCCCACGCGATGGACTTCGACGCCCTCGCGCCGAACCTTCAGGTGCCCGATTACCAAGTCAACTCGGCGAACGCCTCGTTGGACTTCAACGGCGTGCAGGGCAACATCTACCTGCCGGCCACCACGAACGTGTGCGTCAACTCGCCGATCATCGCGAACCTCGGTGGGACCGCGATCGGGTTCCCCTTCGACGTCATCCTGTCGGCGTCTCCGTTGATTCCGACGTCGGCCGGTGCGCTGCAGACGGCGGGTGGTCAGGTGTTGAACATCAACTTGACGCAGTTCTTCACGTTCGTCTTCGGCGGGACGTTCACCAACGGTTTCGTGCCGTTCTCGCTCCCGGCGTCCTTCCCGTCGCCCGCGTCGTTCAAGTTGCAGATGGCCATCATCGATCCGACCGTCGTCGGGGCGATCGCTCTGAGCCAAGGTTGCAACCTTGATGTTTCGGGTGCTCAGGCGCTGATCCCCGGTCCGTTCGTGGACGACGCCGGTACGATCTACACGGCGAATGATCCGTTGACGGGCTGCCTCCCGGCGCTCAACTTCTTCGGAACGACCTACACCCAGTTCTCCGTCGAATCCAACGGCCGTGTCGGCTTCTCGCCGGCCGCGGCGACGGTGCCGTTCGGAACGGGTTCGTGGGTCCCCGGCACCTACGGTGGCAATCCCCTCACGGACACGTTCGCGGGCTTCTGGATGGACTTCCAGGGTGGTTCCTTCGGCGTCGCCGGAAACCAGATCAATCTGCAGAACCTCGGCAACGGTCTTCTCCAGATCGACTACGTGAACCAGAACTACTGGGGTCAGCCGGCTCTCGTCGCGAACGGCTCGATCATCTTCGACGCCGTGACTTCGACGGTGACGCTCTCGAAGACGGGCACGTGGCCGTCCGATCCCACGACGCCGTGCTGGTTGGGCCTCTCGCCCGGTCAGGCGGGATCGGCTGCGGGCATCGCCACCGATTCGGGCCAGCAGATCTATGCGACCGGCGGCACGGGTGGTGCGATCTCGAATCCGACCGACATGATCTACGCGAACGGCGATCCGGGCGCGGTGTGGGGTACGGCGTCGACGATCGTGTACGCCTTCAACGCGGTCAGCTCCACCTACACGTGGGCCGGATTCTGATCGGCGACTGACGGACGCTCAGGCGTCTTCGATGCGGCCGCAGGGGAAACCTTGCGGCCGCGGTCGTTTTAGGATCGCGTATGCGGCGGGGAGTGGTCCTTCTGCCGATAGGTGGAGAACACGTTTCGACGCCGAACGTCGTATCTTGACGCCATGAACCACTGCGCAACATCGTGCTTCGGGCACGAGAACTACCACGGCGGGTGTTGCCGCCTCGAACAGCGCGACTTCATCATCGGGCCGATCCGTGATGCGACGGTCGTCCTCGAGCGTCTCCGTGTGCGCACGAACAACCCTTATCTGCGTTTCGAGGAAGTCTTCGTGGACTTCGCGGAAGGCTCGCGGATGTTCCCCGAACGCGCAACGTGGCAGCGTCCCGAGAATTTCCCCGCGATGCGCGTCGATACGCGGCTCGCGGATCTTCCCTGCGTCTTCTACAACGCGACTCTGAAGGCGTGCGGCGTCTACGAGGATCGCCCCGAGACGTGCCGGCGCTATATGTGCGATTATCTCGTGCAGGCGCAGAAGGAAGACGCGGAGCAGATCGTCTGATGACGCGATCGCCGTGGCGCGCGTGGTCGGCGTTGGCGTTGGTGATCGCCGCGCAGGCCGCCGTGTCGTCATGGTGGATGTGGTTGCACGGGTTCCTGACACGGCCTCCGACGAGCGACGCGGCGTGGTACCGGCTGGATGCGTTGGCGCTTCTCTCCGGCTTCAAGGAGGGATGGCTCGGGTTCCTCGCGGCGGTTCTCGGACACGACCGCCCGCATCCACCGACCATGCCCGCGATCGCGGCGTTGATCGCCCATCTTCGTGGTCACGCGAACGCGATCGAGACGCTCGACGGATTTCTGACGACGTTGTTGTTCGGTGCCGTTTTTACCCTCGGCGCCTACCGACTTGCGCGCGCGTTCCTCGACCGCGGTCCGTCCGTTTGGGCGGCGTCCGTCGCGGCGTGTATTCCGGTGATCGTGGTCAATCAGCGAGCCTTTTATCCGCAGATGCCCATGTCGGCCGTCTCGGTGTGGGCCGTCGCCGAGTTGGTGCGATGCAAAGGGTTCACCGATCGAGGGGCGACCCTGAGATTCGGAGCGTTCGCGGGTGCCGCGACCATGGTGAAGATGCTCGCGCCGTTGACGTTCGGTGGCGGAGCGCTGTTCGCGCTTTTTGGATGCCTTACCCACTCCCAGCCCGGCATGCGCCGCCGAGGGCTGACGAACCTCGGAATGTCGATCCTCGTGGCGATCGCGGTGATGGTGCCGTGGTACGGGCGGCATTGGCGCTCGACGTTGGCGTACGCGGACGAGGTGACGAGCCAGCAAGGGCAGGCTCTTTTCTCGCGCGGCATTCCCATCGACTCGATCGAACGGTGGGTCTACTACCCGTTTGCGATTCTCAACAACGGACTGACTCCGCCGGTTTGTCTGCTCGTTCTCGTCGCGGCGTGGTGGGCCTGGAAGCGCACGCGCGGACAGCGCGCGGGCGACGCGACGACGAAGCGTCACGCGGGCGTGCTCCTCGTCGTCAACCTGATCGTTGGGGTGCTCGTCACGACCTACGGTCAGGTTGCGGGTGAAGCGTTCTACGTTCAGGCGTATCTGCCCGCCGCCGCGGTCTTGTTGGTCGCATGGGCCACCGACCCCGAGAGCGGGACCGTCGGTCGCAAGGCGACGGTCGTAGCGGCTTCGGCGTGGATGCTCGGTCTCGGGCTTCGCTCCCATCGCGTGGATCTCGTCAACGATGCATGGACATGGCCGAGCGCGGAATGGCGCGCGGTGGATCTCCGACGCAATCATGTACGGATCGAATTGATCCCCCGCATCGACTACATGAACGGATGGTTCGCGGTGGCGGCGGACGCGAACGATGCTCCCGAAGGCGAGTATTGGCCGAACGAAGATTGGGCGACGTTGGTCCGCAGCCGGACGCGTCACGATCGTCCGAAGATGTCGTCGGTGATCGATCCGAAGTGGGTCGCTTACGAACACCCCTACCTCAACCATCCGACCTTTCTTTATGAAGCGGTCCGGAAGGGCTGGAGCCCCGAGTGGGTGCGTACGGAGAAGCTCTACGCCATCACGTCGATCCCGGATTTGATGGCGTCGATTCGGACGCTCGATTATCTGATCGTCGATCACCGCGGCGATCTCACACCCGATGCGACGCGAGAGTTGTTGCAGGCGGGCGGTATCCGTGGAGAGTTCCTGCGCACCGATCACGTGACGAAGGGTTCGGTGTTGTCGCTGGTGGAGATTCGTCGCCCATGGGATCTCGGGCGCTACGTCGCGGAGTGGCCGTCGGCGCGCACGCCGTCCGTCGCATTGGATGCGAAATTCGGCTACGCATTCCACGTCGTCGGTGCGAATTTCGATGCGACACCCGAAGGGACGCCCGTGGTTCACGTTTGGATGAAGTCGGATGTCCTTTGGAAGGCGGTGGCCATCGGGCCGATCGCTCCGACGGAGGCGGTATTGCGTGCCGAAGATCGCGATGGGCGATGGCTGGCTTCCTGTGCCGTGCGCGCGGACCCGCTCGGGCTGCCGTCGCAAGCATCGGGGAGCGAATACATGTCGCTGATGTTCGACCGTTTCGCTCTCCCGAAGGGGAGTCGGGCGGAACGGTTCACCCTCGTGTTCCGACCGAAGGGCGCGAAGGACGACGACAAGGCGCTCCCCGCGACGGGTGGCGGCGTGAAGCGCGGTGCGGGGATCGGAATCGAACCGTAGCGCGTTACACTCGACGCGTGACCGAACTCTCCCGAACTTATCGCTTCTGCGCGAGCCATCGATACTGGCGTCCGGAATGGACGCCGGAAAAGAACACCGCGGTTTTCGGTCGATGCGCCCTGCCTCATGGACATGGTCATAATTACCGCATGACCATCGTCGTCGAGGGCACTCCGGATCCCCTGACCGGAATGGTCGCCGACCTCGGGCCTCTCGACGCGTTGGTGGAGCGCGAGATCATCGATCTTTTCGACCATCACAATCTGAACGTCGAAGTGCCGTACTTCCACGACGTGATGCCGACGACGGAGAACATCGCCGGGTTCGTCTTGGCGACGCTCGCTCCGAAGATCGAACGCGGGCGCCTCAGCGCCGTCACGATCATCGAAGACGAGTTTCTTTCGGCGACCGCGCGGCGCTAGGGCAGAAGCGTTAGCGTCACCGGATTGGTCGCGAAGCGCGGCAGCGTCGTGACGGGATCGAAGCCGACGGCGGCGAAACGTAGTTGAACGCCCGCGAGGGACGGCGGAGCCGCTCCCGCGGGAATGACCAGTTGGCCGAGTCCGACGCCGAGACCGGGAACGACACCCGCGAATCCGGGAGCCACGGGCGTATTGATCAACGTGAACAGAAGATCCGTAAAGGGGTCCGGAACGAGGGGCACGAAGACGCCGTTGCCGATGGGCAGCGTCGGAGACGTGCCCGATGCCGAGGCGGCGATGAGGTAGGAGAGCGAGGCTCCCGCGACCCCCGTGCTCACCGTGAGATTGGTCGTCCCTCCCGCAGCCACCGACATCGTCGCCGGAGCGATCAACAGCGAGTTGCCGGATGTCGACGCGCGACGGAGTCGGACGTTCGTCAGGCCATGCGAGTCTTTGACTTCGACGGCGACGATGTGTTGGCCGGGCCCCGAGGCGAGGAACGGAGCGGTTTTCGTCGTCGACCACGCTGTCTCGTAGGCGCCGTCCGCCGGGTAGTCGAAGCGGACGGTCAACGCCGTGGTGGGGTCCTGTCCGTCGAAGACCGTCGATGCATTGAGGTTCAGGGTCAAGGATGCGGCGGAAGACGTCACCGCGGCGATCGGACGATCCGGGCCCGGAGAGCAACGGGCCGCGATGGCGTTCATCCACGACGCGTTGTTGTTGGTGAGGTACCAACGATAGATGGCGAATCCGTCGGCGCCTCCCGCCAACGCCCCGAGCATGCAGGCGTCGAGCGAGGCGACGGTCGTGGTTCCCGATGTATCGGTGTAGGCACGAAGGGTCGGACGGTTGATGCGGACGACACCCGCGTTCGCGCACGCTTGGTCGGTGAACTGAGCGACTTTTTGGCAGTAGGACTGCATCAAGGCGTAGTTCGTTCCGTACACCCCGCCGTCGGCGACGTACGCCATGGGCGCATACACGTCGAGCCACGGCGCGAGGGCTTCCCAGTCTTGCCCGTAGTCCTGAATCAGGAGATTGCGCGACGACGTGTAGGAGAGAAACGACCCGTTGTAGGTAGATCCGTCGATGTAGAACGGCGACGCGATGAGGAAGGCGTGGAGCGGGATGGGGCCGCAAAGGGCCTTCATCGATGCGACGAAGTTGGTGACGGGCGTCGCCGAGGGAGCACCGCCGTAGTAGCGCACGCGGTCGAGGGCGATTCCGTCGAGGGCGTAGCGCGGGTTGCCCGACGTATCGAATGTGTGCAGAAGATAGTCGACGACGTTGCGGAGCAGTTGTTCGTGGGCGGCGTTGCCGGGGAGAGGCGTCGGGTCGAGAAAACAACCGATCACACCCACCACGTGAATCCGCGCCGCGTGGGCCTGCGCGATGAAGCTCGACAGCGTGCAGTAGTTCGTGATCGAACCGTTGGCGGCATTCCACGTCCCGGATTCGTCCGCCATGTAGAGAATGCCGGTTCCCGCTCCGGTGGTTCGATAGAGGTGCAGGTAGATCGTGTCGATCCCCATCGACTGACAGGTCGCGATCAGATTCGGCGTCGATGGATCGACGTTGCCCTCGAGCCACGGGAAGACGCACATCGCGTTGTCACGCGACGTCTGACCGCAAGCCAACGAGGCGACGAAAAGGGCGATGATCCAACCGCGCATCATGCCGTCATGGTACCCCGTCATCGTTATCATGGGACCCGTGACGCCTTTCGGTTCGACACCCGCTTTGATCTCTCCCGACGATCCTCTTGCGCCGCAGACGGTTGCGGTCTTGCACGACGTGTTGCAGCGCGGGTCCGTGTTGCGCGAGGGGGCTACAGGCGTCGAAGCGGTCGGCGGGTCGTACATCCGATGGAAGGTGCACCCGTCGGGAGGCGCTCGACTCCGTTGGAGACGTTGGTGCGACGGATTCGGATGGAGGTCTCCGGGTCGCTCCGCGTTCGTTCAGCACCGTCGTGCGGATCGCGCGGAACTCGGAGCACCGAGCGTCTTGTGCCTGGTGGAAAGGCCCGAAGCGTGTGTGTTGGCGACCCGTTGGTCGCGGGATTGGTGTGCGCTGACGGAAGCCGGATCGATGCTCGGAGTGTCCGACGTGGTGCGCGCGCTGGTCGCCCTGCATGCGTGGGGATTCGTGGAACGTCGTGTCGATCCCGATCATTGGTGCGTGGATCTCGGCGTCCGGCCGCCGCGTCTCCTTCCCGTCGACTTCTCTTGGATGCACTGGAGCAAGTACGTCGACGTCCCCACGCGGGCCCGGCACCTCGCGGCCTTCGCTCGCCTGTTGCCGGGTGATCCCTATCGCTTTTTGGAAGGGGAGGGGACGCTCGCGTACGCGGAAGCGTCCTCTCTGCGCGTAAGCGCCGCCGCGTTCCTCGACGCGGTCCGTCGCGCCGCCTCCGACGCATGATGCCCGACACCACCGATCCAACGTGGGAGCGTGCCACACTTCTCGCCCTCAAGGCCGAGTGGGTGGCCATCAATCACACGCTGTTCGAGGGCGCCTTGCGCTCTCCCATGATCGACTGGTCGGACGGCATGACGCTTCTTGGTGCCTGGATCACCGGGCAGCGTCGTCTGACGCTCTCGCGGACGTTCGTCGCGTCGTCACCATGGGGACGAGTGGTTGAAGTGTTGAAGCATGAGACCGCGCACCAATACGTCGACGAAGCCTTGCACATCGTCGACGAGTCCGCGCACGGTGCGACGTTTCGTCGGGTCTGCGAAGAACGAGGGATCGACGCTCGTGCCGCCGGAATGCCCGAAGTCGCCGTCGACGATGAATCGGCGTCGGTCCGTCGCCGCATCGAGAAACTGTTGGCCCTCGCCGGAAGCCCCAATCCTCACGAGGCGGCCGCCGCGGCATCGATGGCGCGGAAGTTGCGACTCAAACATCGGCTCGACGTCGGAACTTCCGACTCCGCGGACTACGGCTGGAAGCAACTCGGTCCCGTGCTCGGGCGCGTCACCGAGGTCGACCGTTGGTTGGCCCATATCCTCGAAGCGCACGCCTTCGTCGAAGTCGTCTTCGTCACCTCGTACGACACCGCACGCTCCGAACGCGGTCGCATCCTCGAGGTCTGCGGGACGGCGGCCGATCTCGAATTCGCCGAATGGATGTACGTATTCCTCAGACGGACGGCGGAGCGCTTGGCCGACGACCACGTGCGTCGACAGGGTGGTGGAAAACGCGCGGCGTTCATGGCGGGAGTCCTTTCCGGCGTCCATGAAACGTTGGGTCGTTCCGCCGCTGAATCCGCCGCGGGCGACGCCGCGCTCGTCTGGCGCGGGGACCCGGCGTTGCATGCCTACTTCCGCAAGCGACATCCCCGTCTTCGGACGACACGGGGGCGCGTACGACGGGGCCGCGCCGATCATCACGCCGGACAGGCGGAAGGTCGTCGCGTCGTCGTGCATCGTCCGATTTCCGGACGTGGTGGGTTCGGTGGGCTTCTCGGCCCGTGAGGTCGTGATTCGGCTTCGGATCGGCCGATGCGCGTCCGTGTCGTTTGGTCCTCCTGATAGATTGACCCCATGAACGCCTCCGCCGCAGCCCCCGTCGCCCCGAAAGGCGGCGGGAAATCGCCGTTGATCGCGATTTTCCTCACGGTCTTCATCGATCTCCTCGGCTTCGGAATCGTGATCCCCCTTCTGCCCGTGTACACGAAGGCCTACGGGGCGTCCGAGGTCGAACTGGGGCTCTTGTTCTCGGCGTTCAGTTTGATGCAGTTCCTCTTCGCCCCGATGTGGGGGCGGTGGTCGGATCGCATCGGTCGTCGCCCGATCTTGATCGGTGGCCTCTTCGGAACCGCGGCGAGTTACGCCCTCTTCGCGGTCGCCAACGCCATGCTTCCTCCCGAAGGGGCCACGGGAGGGTCGACCGGCTTCGTGATGGCGCTCATTTTCGCGTCGCGATTCCTCGCTGGGTTCTTCGGAGCCAACATTTCGACGGCGCAGGCGTACATCGCCGACGTCACGACGCAGGAAAATCGGGCCAAGGGGATGGGGCTCATCGGCGCCGCCTTCGGTCTCGGGTTCACCGTCGGCCCGCTCGTCGGGGGCGAACTTTCCGTCATCGGGACTTGGGTACCGGGCGCGGCGGCGGCGCTGTTCTCCTTGGCGTCGGCCACGTTCGCGTGGTTCAAACTTCCCGAACCCGATCGGCATAGCCCCAGCACGCGAGCGATCCCCCAAGGAACGCAGGTGCGGCATGTCCTCGCGGAGCCCCGTCTCGGCGTGGTCTATGTCCTGATTTTCCTCTCGGTCGTCGCTTGGGCGGGCTTCGAAGCCATGTTCACCCGCTTTGGTTTGGCGGCCTTCCCGACGAAGTTCGGGCTTGAACATTCGATCGACCGTGCGACGGTGGCGCAGGTCATCGACTCCGCGAAGTACACCGGGCGCTACCTGTTCTTCATCGGGGTCGTGTCGGCGATCATCCAGGGTGGTTTGATCCGGCGACTCGTGAAGCGCTACGGCGAAGTCGGCCTCTCGGTGGCGGGCCCGTTCTTCCTTGCGGTTTCATTCGCAATTGTCGCATGGGCCGGGAGATTCATGCCTGGAACCGAGGAGGGTTGGATGTGGGTCCTGATCGGCTGCGGGCTGATGCCGCTCGGCTTCGGGCTCAACAACCCCGCTCTCAACGGACTCGTTTCCCGGGCGGCTCCCGAAGATCAGCAGGGAGCCTATCTCGGTCTCTATCAAAGCACCGCGAGTTTGGCGCGGGTGGTGGGACCCCCGTTGACCGGCGCGGTGTTCAAACTTCTCGGTCCCGCGTGGCCGTTCGTGACGGGGGCGGGACTTCTCTTCCTCGCCACCGGGATCGCGTGGTGGTACCGCGGGCGCTTCGGTTCGACGTTCGCTCGCGGCCCCGCCGCCTAAAAGTTCAACACGTTCTTGATTCGTGAGCGTCTCGCACGATCTTTCGATTTTTGATATAAAGAACGCCGTGGCGCAACTTTTGACCGTCGGCGAGCGCACCCGGCGGTCGGCCCCCCGTGGGGGGGCTTCGAAGTCGCCCAAGGACGGCCATGGAAGCGGACCCGTTGTTGCCCGCATTCCTTTCGGGATGGGCCGTCGCCGCCGGCGTCATGTTGGTGCTTTGGCTGCGGCAACTCTCCACCCGGAACGCCACGGCCGTCGATGTCGCTTGGGCCGCCAATCTCGGGGTTCTCGCCGTCTTGGCGGCGATTCAGGGTGACGGTGCCACCCACCGCCGTGTGCTCATCGGGGTGATCGCCGCCGTCTCGTCGTGGCGCCTGGCGGGCTATCTCGCTCTTCACCGTCTCGGTCACGCCGAGGAAGACGGTCGGTATGCCACGATCCGCGCCGAAAAGGGTGCCTCGGCGCCTACGTGGTTCTTCGTCTTCTATCAGGCTCAGGGCCTCTTGGACGCCGTGCTCGCGCTGCCCTTTTTCCTCGCGGCTCGCGACCCATCCCCGGAGATCCGCGCGACCGAGATCGCCGGATTGAGTCTCTGGCTCATCGCGATGGTCGGCGAAGCGGTGGCCGATGCCCAGTTGGCGGCATGGAAGCGTGACCCGAAGAACCGGGGCGTGACCTGCCGTGTCGGGTTGTGGGCGTGGTCCCGTCACCCGAACTACTTCTTCGAATGGCTGACGTGGATCGCCTACGCGCTCGTGGCGACCGCCACCCCCATGGGTTGGCTCGGCTGGGTCCCGGCGGGGCTCATGCTGTTCTTCATCCTGAAGGTGACCGGGATTCCCCCGACCGAAGCCCAAGCCCTCAAGTCCCGCCCGGATTACGCGGACTACCAACGGGAGGTCAACGCCTTCGTGCCGTGGTTCCCGCGGAGGAAACCCGCATGACCTGGTGGGAGCCCCTGCTCGACTCCGGCCGCATCCCCGACGTGGTGATCCGCGCCGGCATTCGACGATTGCTCGCCCGACGCCTACGCGAAGAGGACCGCGGATCGCTCGAGGCGCAACAGGATGCGTTGCGCGCCTTCGTCGCCACCTTGCGGTTGAGTCCCATCGCCGTCGAAACGAAAGCCGCCAACGACCAGCACTACGAAGTACCGCCCGGTTTCTTCGAACGCGCCCTCGGTCCGAGGCTCAAGTACTCGGGATGCTATTTCCCGACGGGTCGCGAGTCGTTGGCGCAAGCGGAGGAAGCCATGCTCGCCCTCTCGGTCGCCCGGGCGGAGATCGAAGACGGCATGGAGATTCTCGATCTCGGTTGTGGATGGGGGTCGATGTCCTTTTGGCTCGCGGAGAAGTTCCCGAAGGCGCGCATCTTGGGCGTGTCGAACTCCCGCCCCCAGCGCGCCTTCATCGAAGCGAAGCGCGACCGACTCGGTCTCAAGAACCTCGAGATCGTGACGTGCGATGCGAACGTCTTCGCTCCCAACCGCACCTTCGACCGCATCGTTTCGGTCGAGATGCTCGAGCACATGAAGAACTACGGGTCGCTCTTCGCGCGCATCGCGTCGTGGATGAAGCCGGGCGGGAAGATGTTCGTGCACATCTTCACGCACAAGACGTTCGCCTACCCGTTCGGCACGGACCGCGACGACGACTGGATGGGACGCTATTTCTTCACCGGCGGCAATATCCCCTCCGACGACTTGTTCCTTCATTTTCAGGATGACCTCGTCGTCGAGGATCACTGGAAGGTCGACGGGACACATTACGGGAAGACGGCGGAAGCGTGGCTCGTCAACACCGACCGCCATCGCGACGAAATCTTGGAGATCTTCCGCGGAACTTACGGCAAGGATGCCGCCGTGTGGTTGGAGCGGTGGCGCGTGTTCTTCATGGCGTGCGCGGAACTTTGGAACTATCGGAACGGGCAAGAGTGGCTCGTGTCCCACTACCGCTTTCGTGCGCGTCCCCGAGTCTGAACGATGACGACTGCGCCCCCCCCCTCCACATCGCGGCCTTCCGCGATCCTCGCCTGGTTCGACGCTTGGGCGGCCGCGGAGCGCATGGGCGACGTCGACGATCGTCGCGTCGACTGGATGCGCGTCGTGCCGTTTCTCGCCCTCCATCTCGCGTGCCTCGCCGCTTTCGCGGTGGGCGTCGGTGCGTTCGCCCTCGTGTGGGCGACGGCGCTCTATCTCGTGCGGATGTTCGCGATCACCGCGTTCTATCATCGCTACTTCTCGCACCGGAGTTTCAAACTCGGTCGGGGTTGGCAGTTCGTATTCGCCGTCCTCGGAAACGCGTCCGCGCAGCGTGGCCCTTTGTGGTGGGCGGCGCATCATCGGCATCACCACCGTTGGTCCGACACCGAAGAAGACACCCATTCGCCCACGAAGGACGGAATCTGGTGGTCGCACGTGGGTTGGATCCTGACGCGCAAGAACTTCAAAACGCAGGTCGCGCGTGTTCCCGACCTCGCGAAATTTCCCGAACTGGTGTTCCTCGACCGCTTCGACGCATTGGTTCCGGTGGTCATGTTCGCGGGGTCCTATGGGTTGGGTGCGTGGCTCGAGACCGCGCATCCGGCACTGCGGACCAACGGTCCTCAGTTGCTCGTCTGGACCATCATTTCGACGGTCGTCCTGTTCCATGCGACGTTCACCATCAACTCGCTGGCTCACGTATGGGGGACGCGTCGCTACCCGACCGAAGACACGAGCCGCAACAACCTTTGGCTCGCGCTTCTCACCCTCGGTGAGGGCTGGCACAACAATCACCACCGCCACCAAGCCTCCACGCGTCAAGGATTCGCGTGGTGGGAAATCGACGTCTCGTGGTACGTCCTCTACGCGTTGTCGAAGGTGGGCGTCGTACGTGACCTGACCCCGGTTCCCGACGCGATTCTCGAAGAGGGTGGTCTTCGCCGAGGTCCCGACGCGTCATGACGTCGCGGGTGCCGACCGAGAGCGGGTCACGGATCGCCGTGATCGGAACGGGCGTCGCCGGAATGGCCGCCGCGTGGATGCTCGCACGTCGGCACGATGTCGTCGTGTACGAAGCGGAAGCGCGCTACGGCGGGCACGTGCACACCCACGACGTGGTGGACCCGCGCGGCCCTTTGGCGGTCGATACCGGATTCATCGTGTGCAACGATCGCACGTATCCGAATCTGATGGCCCTGTTCGGTCTGCTCGGCGTCGAGACGCGCGACAGCAGTATGAGTTTCTCGGTGCGCTGTGATGCCACCGACTTCGAGTACAACGGCACCTCGCTGAACACGCTCGTCGCGCAACGCACGAATCTTCTGCGCCCGAAGTTTTGGGGCATGGTGCGCGACATCCTTCGATTCAATCGTGAGGCTCCCGAAGTTTTGGAACTTCCGGCGCCCGGACCGACTCTCGGCGACTACCTCTTGTCTCGAGGCTACGGATCATGGTTCGTCGATCGCTACCTCGTTCCGATGAGCGCGGCGATTTGGTCGGCGGAGCCCGCGGGCATCATGAATTACCCCGCGCGCTTCATGGTGCGATTTTTCCATAACCACGGCATGCTTTCGGTCAACGACCGACCGATGTGGAAGACGGTCGTGGGCGGGTCACGCGCCTACGCGCGCAAGTTGATGGAGCCTCTCGAAGGGCGCGTGCGCCTCGCGGCGCCCGTCACGAGCATCGTGCGGCGTGCGGACGGCGTCGATGTGCGAACGGCCACCGGAGCGGAGCGTTTCGACGGTGTCGTCGTCGCGACCCATACGGATACCGCTCTCGGGCTGTTGAGCGACCCGTCTCCGGAAGAGCGCGAGATCCTTTCCGCCATTCCGTATCAGGAAAACGAAGCGGTCTTGCACACCGATCGTCGGTTGTTGCCACGTCGTCCTTTGGCGCGCGCGGCGTGGAATTACCACATCACGGAGAAACCGTCGTCGCGCGTGGCCGTGACGTATTGGATGAACCGACTGCAAGGGTTGGAGGCGGCCGACGATTGGTGCGTGACGTTGAACCGCACCGAGGCGGTTGATCCGTCGAAGATCGTCCGGCGGGTGACCTACCATCATCCGGTGTTCACGATGCGCGGCGTCGACGCGCAGGAACGCCATCGCACGATTCAGGGAGTGCGGCGTACGTGGTTTTGCGGCGCGTGGATGCGATGGGGTTTCCACGAAGACGGCCTTTGGAGCGCGTTGCAAGTGACGCGCGACTTCGGCTTGGGGTTGGCCCCATGAGAAGTTCCGTCTGTATCGGTCGGATGGCGCACGTGCGCCATACGCCGCGCGCGCATCGGTTCGGTTACGCCGTCGACATGACGTTGCTCGATCTCGACGAGATCGACACGGTCTTCGACGGCCGCTGGTTTTGGTCGACGCGGCGTCCCGCGTGGGCACGTTGGCGGCGCGACGACTACCTCGGGCCCGTCGATCGCTCGTTGAAGCAGGCCGTGTTGGAGCGCATTCGAACGGAGACCGGCGTCGACGGGCTCGGCCCCGTTCTCATGTTGACGACCCTCCGACGCCTCGGTCACTCCTTCAATCCGGTGACGTTCTATTGGGCGATGGACCCGACGGGCGAAGTCCCCGTGGCGTTCGTCGCCGAGATCACGAACACTCCGTGGAACGAGCGCTTTGCGTACGCGTTCGCGTGGGACATGGGCGAGAAGGTCGGAGCGTCGCGGCGCTTTCGTTTCCGAAAGAAGTTCCACGTGTCGCCGTTTTTTCCGATGGACCTCGTCTACGACTGGACGGTGGGGCCACCCTCCGAGCGCATCGCGATTCATATGGAAGATTGGTCCGGCTCCGAGAAGGTGTTCGACGCGGACCTCGCGGTGCGCGCCGAGCCCATATCCGCATCCTCCCTCGCCCGTTCGCTGCTCCGTTCTCCCATGACGTCCGTCAAGGTGCTCGCCGCCATCTATTGGCAGGCACTCGTTCTCAAGTTGAAAGGCGTGCCCTTCTTCGCGCATCCCGCGACGTCCGGCGCAGGAAGTCCCTCCTCATGACCACCACCACGAAGATCGACGCGTTCGCGCCGACCCGGCGGATCGAATTGCCCACGATGTTTCAGCGGCAGGTCCGCGCCGCGACGCTCGCCCGCCTTCGCACGCTGCGTCTCGGGCGTTTGGTGATTCGCGATCAGGGCGACGTCTTCGAGTTCGGCGAAGCGACATCCGGTCAACACCCGGTCGCCCATATCGACGTGACGCATCCGGCGTTTTGGACGTCGATCGCCTTCGGCGGCAGCATCGGAGCCGGCGAGGCGTGGATGTTGGGGTACTACCGGTCTCCGAGCCTCGTCGACGTGATTCGGGTGATGGCGCTCAATCGGGATGCCCTCGAAAAGTTGGAAGGCGGCCTCGCACGCGTTCTCGCACCTCTCAATCGTCTGTGGCACAAGTTCCGCGACAACACGGTTCGGGGAAGCCGCGACAACATCGTCGCCCATTACGATCTCGGCAACGACTTCTACAAGTTGTGGCTCGACCGTTCGATGGCCTACTCCTCGGCGATTTTCGATCGCCCCGACATGACGTTGGACGAGGCGCAGGAAGCGAAGTTCGACCGTATCTGCAGAAAACTCGACCTCCGGCCGACGGATCATTTGGTCGAGATCGGCACGGGATGGGGTGGGCTCGCGATCCATGCCGCATCGCGGTTCGGGTGCCGGGTGACCACCACGACGATTTCGCCGTCGCAAGCCGCTTGGGCGCGGAAGGCCATCGCGGACGCCGGTCTCGGCGACCGCATCACGGTCGTCGAAAAGGACTACCGGCACCTCGAGGGTCGCTACGACAAGCTCGTCAGCGTCGAGATGATCGAGGCGGTCGGTGCGGCTTGGTTCGATACGTACTTCAAAACGTGTTCGGACCTTTTGAAGCCCGACGGCCAGATGCTGATCCAGGCGATCACGATCGAGGAGCGGCACTACGACAATGCCGTCAAGAACGTCGATTTCATTCAGCGGTACATCTTCCCGGGGTCCTGCATTCCGTCCATGAGAGCGATGATGGAATCCGTGGCGCGCGCCACCGACCTCAGACTGTTTCACCACGAGGATTTCACCCCGCACTACGCCACGACCCTTCGCCTGTGGCGTGAGCGCTTCTTCGACCGGCTGCCTGAGGTCCGCGCCCTCGGTTTCGACGATCGCTTCATCCGGATGTGGGAGTTCTACCTCGCATACTGCGAAGGCGGGTTCGCGGAGCGGGCGATCGGTGTGGTTCACGGGCTCTTCACGAAGCCGCACTGCCGGCGTGCGCCCGTCCAACCGCCGCTCCACTAGGTCCGCGGTTCGGAGAGGGGACCGCCCTTCATTCGATCGAGGGATGAAGGGGCCCCCGTGGCGGCGTGTCACGGGGGCGTTACGCTCAAGCCCGCATGCTGCGTTCTCTCCTTTTGGCCCCCGCACGATGGCTCACCACGAAGCCGTGGGCGCGTCCTTTCGTCGATCGCGTGAAGGCCGCCATGGGAACGGAACGCGCTGCCGATTGGGCGAAGACCTTGCGACCTCGACTCCCCGTTTCTCTGCGTTGGCATCTCGATGCCGTGCATGCCGTTCCCGGTGAGGGCGTGTTCTTCATCGGTTGGATGCTCGATCCCGAACAGGCTCTCGGGGGATTCGACGTCGTCGCCGACGACGGGAGCGTGTCTTCGATCGCGGAGCGTTGGGTGCGCTGCGAGCGTGCGGACGTGTTGGCCGCGTATCCGGGGGAATCGCGGACGGATGTGTTGGTGGGTTTCATCGCCTTCGTTCCGATCTCGCGGGTTGGGGCGAAGATCGCGGTGCGCGTCACCGCGCGTGGAGGAGCCACTGAACTTCGGGATTTCGCGGCTGCGGTGCCGACGTCGGTCCTCGAATGGTCGAAAGTGGTGCTTTCTCACGTTTCGATGAAGCACCCCGACTTGGCGCGCATCGTCGCGCTGCACGTCGGGCCGGCGTTGCGCGGCCTTGCGAAGCGTCGCGAAGCTCCGCCGGAAGTGGTCGTCAAGACATTCGGGACACCTCCGGCGTCTCCGGAAGCGACGTTGCTGATTCCGCTCTACGGGCGCTTCGACTTCATTCGTTACCAAATGGCGCTCTTCGCCGACGACGCCTCGCTGAGGAACGTCGAAGTCGTCTACGTCGTGGATGATCCGCGCATCATCGCGCAGGCGATGGACCTCGCATTGCACTCCTACGAGTTCTTCCGCGTACCGATCACGGTCGTCGCGTCGGAGCGCAATCTCGGATTCGCCGGTGCGAACAATCTGGGGGCCCGGCACGCGCGGGGCACCCACCTCGTGTTGCTCAATTCCGACGTGATGCCCGGCGAAAACGGCTGGCTTCCGAAGCTGCTCGCTCCGTTGGCGGACGCGTCCATCGGCATCGTCGGGGCGCGACTTCTCTACGAAGACGGCACCGTGCAGCACGCGGGAATGAAGCTCGAAGCGTACGAACCGTGGGGCGGCATGCCGATCCTCGTGCATCCGGGTAAAGGGCTTCCGGCGTCGTCGCCCACCGGGCGGGTCGTGGAAATGGACGCCGTGACCGGAGCGTGTATGGCGATGCGTCGCGACGAGTACACGGCGTTGGGCGGGTTGGACGAGACCTACATCCTCGGCGACTTCGAAGATTCGGATCTCTGCGTGCGATTCCGTCGGCGCGGCAAGACGACCGTCATGGTGGACGACGTCACGTTGTTCCACCTCGAACGGCAGTCCCAGTGGCTCATGCCGGACCTCGAATGGCGGCACAAAATCTCGCTCGTGAATTGCTGGCAACACGCTCAGGTGTTGAAGGGGGGGAGGTCATGAGGAAGACCCGCGTTTTGATCCTCGCGCACGGGCACCCCGACTTCTCCAAGGGAGGTGCCGAGAACGCCGCGTATCGACTCTTCAAGGGCCTCAATACGCGGCACGACGCGGAGGCGTGGTTCGTCGGTCGCAACGCCCACGCGGGCCTGCTCCACACGGGAACTCCGTTCTCCGTCGTCCGCGAGCGCGAGTTCCTCTTCTACTCGAACACCGACTGCTTCCAGTTCGCCAGTCTCGACAGTCGCAACCTGTGGCGCGATTTCGCCGAGCTGCTCGAGACCGTCCGGCCGGACGTCGTCCACTTCCATCACTACATCCACCTCGGTATCGAACTCCTCCGTGTGGTTCGCAACACGCTGCCGCACGCACGCATCGTGATGACGTTGCACGAGTACCTCGGCATTTGCAACAACAACGGCCAGATGGTCAAGACCGACGGGACGCTTTGCTACGAGGCGTCACCGTCCGCGTGTCACATGTGCCGCAACGATCGGTCTCCCCAGGACTATCACCTGCGACGGTCGTTCATCGGTTCGTTCTTCGGCCTCGTCGATCACTTCGTCGCTCCGTCGCATTTCCTTCGGAGTCGTTACACCGCGTCGGTCGTTCCCCCGGAAAAGATGACCATGCTGTGGGACGCGGGCCCCGAAGGGCCCGTCGCGGAGGCGCGCTCGGTCGCCGAGGGCGAGGCGCGCAGTCGGTTCGTCTTCATGGGGCAGTTCACGCCCTACAAGGGTGTCGAGGTTCTTTTACAGGCGTTTTCGATGCTTCCTCGGAAGGTGCAGTCCTCGGCGCGCCTCGAGATCTACGGCACCGGGGCCCACCATCATCCGGAGGCGTTCCAAAAGCGCCTGCGCCGTTTGTTCCGCGAGGCGCACACGAACGTCCGCAATTGCGGCCCGTACGCCCCGGAGCAGCAGGCGACCATTCTCCGTGCGACCGATTGGGTCGTCGTGCCTTCGACGTGGTGGGAGAACGCCCCCCTCGTCATTCAGGAAGCCTTCTATCACGGGCGTCCCGTGATCTGTTCGAACATCGGCGGCATGGCCGAAAAGGTGACCGACGGCGTGGACGGGATGCACTTCCCGGTGGGAAGCGCGGCGGCGCTCGCCGACCGTATGGAAGAGGCGGTGACGACGCCGGGATTGTGGCGGCGACTCGCCTCCGGGATTCGTCCGACGGTTTCCAAGGAAGCGTGCGCCGAAAGCCACCTCGCGCTCTACCGCTCGCTCCGGCCCCAACCGGACGCGACGGCGATTTCCGTTTGAAACTCGGCCCGTGCGGCCCGTCCCGGGAGTGTGTAGGATGCCTCCCGGGCGATGAAGCTGATCAATTTCCTCGCGTTTCAATTGGGGTGGTTCGGTTGCCTGCTGACCGTCCGTAAGGATGACGCGTCGTTCGGAATCGGCATCGTCGCGGCGATCGTGCTGCTTCATCTCGTGATGACCCTCGACAGCCGTCGCGAAGCCTTGGTGATTCTCGTCACCGCGCTCGTCGGTGCCGTGGTCGACGGCCTCAACGTCGGGTTGGGGGTCTTCGACGTGCGCCCTGCCGGAATCGCGCCGTGGCTTCCGCCCACATGGCTCATCGCGGTGTGGGCGCTGTTCGCGACGACCCTGAATGGGTCGCTTTCATGGATGCAGGGTAAATATCTACTCGCCGCCCTATTCGGAGCGGTTCTCGGCCCCGCCTCGTATCTCGCCGGCGCGCGCCTGACGAAATCGCAGATTTCCTTTCCGATTCCCGATCAGGTCGGCGCCTTCCTCGAATGGAGCCCGGAACGGGTTTGGGATTGGAGTTCGGGACGGTCGATTTGGATCCTTGCGGTCGAATGGGCGGTGGTGTTTCCGCTGCTCTTGTTGATGGCGAGAAAGTTGCGCCCCGTATGGGCGGAGTCTTCCGACTGACGGGACGTTGCTAGAGTCCGCCCCGGCGCCCGAAGGACGCACCCGATGCACCACGAGTTCTACCCGTTTGCCGATTATTGGTGGTTCTACGCCTCCTTCATCGGTGGCGTGCTCCTCCTGCTCGTTCTCGACCTCGTCGTCTTCCACAAGGAGGCCCACGAAGTGTCGACGAAGGAGGCCTTGGGGTGGACCGTCGTTTGGACCGGCCTCGCACTTCTCTTCAACCTCGGGTTGTGGTGGTGGTTGCGTCGCGACCTACCGACGCACACGGACTTGATGTCCCATCCGGATTACACGGATCTCTTGGACAAGTTGAAGGATCCGGCCCTCGTCGCCACGAAATTGGCGGACGAGTTGTCTCTCCAGTTTCTGATCGGGTTCCTCGTCGAGAAGTCGCTGTCCGTCGACAACCTCTTCGTCATCGTCGTCATCTTCTCGTTCTTCCACATTCCGGCGAAGTACCAGCACCGGACGCTTTTCTACGGCATCATCGGTGCGATCGTCTTCCGCGGCATCTTCATCGCGATCGCGGGCGAACTCATGAAGTTCGAGTGGGTGGTCTACCTCATGGGTGCGTTCCTGATCGTGACCGCGATCAAGATGGTGCGCGGGGGCGACCAGAAGATCGACCCGGACAAGAACATCGTCGTCCGGCTTACCCGACGCATCTTTCCGGTGAGCACCGAGCTCGACGGGGATCACTTCTTCACCATCAAGAACGGCGTCCGCTACGCGACCCCGCTGTTCCTCGCCCTCGTCTTCATCGAATTCACGGACATCGTCTTCGCCATCGATTCCATCCCGGCCATCTTCGGGATCACCAAGGAGCCGATGATCGTTTTCACGTCGAACATGTTCGCGATCTTGGGGCTGCGAAACCTCTACTTCCTCCTCGCGAACGCGGTCGACAAGTTCCACCTCCTCAAGTGGGGTCTCGCGATCGTCCTCGCCTTCGTGGGCGCCAAGATGGCGATCCTGCTTCCGCTGCACATCAAGGTGCCGACGCTTCTGTCGCTCGGGTTCATTCTCGTGACGATCACGGCGTCGATCGTTCTGTCGCTCAAGTTCCCGAAGAAGCCCACGCATGCGGCCTAGGGCGTGGGCGTTCGCGTTGGCCGTGATCGTCGCGATCACGGCCCCGATGCGGGCGCAGGATCTCGTCTCGTGGGAAGAACTCCTCGACGGGTTCGACGAGACGGAAACCAAGTACCTCCCGAAGAAGGAGGACGCCGCTCTCTCCGCGTTGATCGAAACGTGGACGGAGCGCGCGGAACGCAACGGGGGAAAGGTCTCCCGCGCGGAGTGGGAGAAGGTGGGCGGCGCGCTCTTGGAAAAGGGTCGCGCCGCAAAGGCCGACTACCGCAAGATCATGGCCACCGACTGGGGGCGCGACGCTTTGCAGATCGCGATCATGGATCGCGACGAGGTGAAGAACCGCCTCTCGGCCAAAGCGAAGTTTCGGACGCGGTACCACCCGCCCTACGTGATTCTCGTTCAGGAGTCCGAGGAGTGGGAGGAACACGCGAAGGCCGCCGAGATCGCGGGGTACTTGGCCGGCGTGCGGGCCGCCTTCAAGGCCGAGGTACTCGATCCTCTCGGTCGTCCCGAGGCGACGAAGCCCGTTCCGGTCGTGGTGCTCGCGTCGATGCAGGACTACGAAGTTTACTGCTCCGCGGGCGGCGGTAAGGGGATGGGGCAACTTGCTCACTACGAGCCGTCCAACAACCGTCTCGTGATCCACAAGTCGTGCGATATGTCGACCGTGTTGCACGAAGGCACGCATCAACTCGTGCGTTCGACCGTGCGTCGCCCGCTCCCTTGGGGTGCCGACGCATTCTGGTTCAACGAAGGGATTGCCGAGTGGTTCGGACACGCGCGCCGGGTCGAAACGAAGGACGGCGTGGTGTACGAGACGGGCCTCCTCGATCGAAACGACGTGGATCCGAAGAACGCCACGTACTCCGGTCGCCTCATGACGCTTGAAGTGTTGCGTCAAGGCCGCAATCCGGCGTGGAAAGACGTTCGACCCTTCACGCTCGCGGATCTCATCCGACAGACCAACGATCGCAAGGACGCCTATTCGAAGGAAGGCATCGAGGGCAACGCGCGGACGCTCGCCGTGTACTCGCAGGGCTGGTTCCTAATCTACTTCCTCAATCGGTTCGACGTGACGAAGGAAGGCGTCGTGAAGTTCGGTGTTCCCGGTCGCTACCAAGAGGGCTGGAAGAAGTTCCTCGCGGCGACGCTCGACGGAGCGTGGAACAAGGACCTTTTCGAAAAGAGCCTCGGGCTTCCGCCGGGCGGCATGACGAAAGTTTCCGAGGAGTTCGATCTCTACACGCGGTTCGTCTGGCGCAAGATCCGCAAGGGTCACGTCAAGGATCAGCGCCTCGTGCCTTGGACCGACGCCGTCGACAAGGACGGAAAGTCGATCGGGAAGCCGGAAGACGACCTGTTGCGCGCTCCCGAATCGAAGGCGGCTCCGAAGACGCCCGAAAAGCCGACGAAGAAGTCTTAGAAGGACGCCGCCGTGTCGGCGACCGCGTCGGCGACGCGATGGATGTCCGCGACGGTCGTGTCTCCGAGAAGTCCGACGCGCCACGTCGTCGATGCGTGCGGCCCGACGCCCGGGGCGACGGTCAGTCCGTGACGTTCGGCGAGTCGGCCGACGAACTCCGCGGGTGCGACGTCCCGGGGCGACGCATGGACGACGACGCTCGGTGCCGACGTCGCGAACGGGCAAAGCGTGGGAAAATCGCGCGCCGCCCGTTCGAGCCACGCACGGTGTTTAGCGCGGTGAGCCGCGAAGCGCGCATCGACACTCTCGCGATGAAGGCGTCGGATTTGCGCGACGGCCGCGAAGAAGACGGGCAGAGCGGGCGTAAACGGGCTGCCGCCCGCTCGATGAAAACGGTCCACCCGGGCGAAGTCCGCGTACAGGCCGCGCCCCTCCATCGTCCGTGACCGTTCGATCGCGCGTTCGGACAACGCGAGAAAGGTGAGTCCGGGGGGCATCGCGAGCGCTTTTTGACTCGCGGTGAACACCGCGTCGCAACGCCGACCCGGGACATACATCGCCCCCGCGGCCGTGACGGCGTCGACGAGGACGAGGACATGCGGGTGGCGTGCGCAGACGTCGAGCAATGGGTCGAGATCGAGGGCGACGCCGGTGCTCGTTTCCACGGCGACCAACGCCACGGCTTCCACATCGTGGTTCGCGAGCGCGTGCTCGAGCACCTCGGGTGTGATGCCGAGATGATGGGGAACGTCGATCGACACCACCCGACGACCCGAGGCTTCGGCGGCGATCTTCCATCGATCGGCGAAGACGCCGCCGTTCGCCACGAGCAAGGACCGACGCACGAGATTGCGGACCGTCGCTTCCATGGCGAGGGTCGCGGAACACGTCAACGCGTACACCGGACTATCGACGCCGAGCCACGGGCGCAGGCCATGGTCGAGTTCGTCGAGCAGCGCCGCCGCCGCCGCGGAGCGATGACCGATCATCGGCGTCGCCGCCGCCGCGAGGACGTCGGGGTGGACGTCGACCGGGCCCGGGAGAAAGAGGGTCGGCGTCCACGGCTTCATGACGGTGTTCTACCGCGAAACGAGCGACTGGGCATCGAGGACGATCGGCAGACTGGCAAGCACGGCGAAGACGCCGAGAAGAACGGCCGCCAATCGGCCGAGCGATCGGCCTCGGATCGTCGGGCACGGACCGGGGCCGGGAAGCGTCGCGAAGGCCGCCGCCGCGAGGGCGAGGATCGCGGGGATACGCACGTGCACGTCGATCATCGCGTGGGCGACGAGGGCCGTCGTGCCGCACCACCATGCGAAGTCCGCCCCTTCACCGACGACGTCGACGAGCCCCGCGAGCCTCCACGCGACGACGCCGAGCACGGTCCACACCGCGGCGTCGACGAGGGCCGGCGCGTCGATGCCGGCGGGGAAGAACGTGATGAGACGCTGCATGAGTCCGGCGAGGAGCGTGCCGACGGCGAACCCGAAGGCCCATGCGCGGGCGTTGTGGGGGAGTGGACGCTTCGCCGGGTCGCGGACGAGCGATGCGCCCAAGGCGGAGAGCGTTCGAAGAGACCCGCGGGCCGACGATAGTCGTCCCCAAACGACCCACAGCGCCGCGAGGGCGAAGGGCACGCCGAACTCGAGGGCGACGGCGAGCAGCGTCTGATGGGGATCGCGGCTGAAGGCGACGTCGGGGCGGGATGCGGCGGTCATGCGCGCATCCGCGGAACCGGGTCCCGTCCCCACCAAGAGATCGACGACGCCGTCGAGGCTCGCGGGGAAGAGCGCGCGCAGTCCCGTCGTCCAATATCCGAGACGCTCCTTCAGGGTGCCGAGCTTGTTCGCGGCTTCGGGGGCGAGCCACGCGGCGGTGACGACCGCCAGACCGATGACGACGACCAGCGCCGCAAGGCCTCGGGCGGCTCGGGCGTAGGCGGGCCGAGTTTCGACCAAGGCCCATCCCATCGCTCCGCCGAAGACCGCCGCGGTCAGCGCGCCCGCGGAACCGGCCGCCCCCAACCCCAAGACGCCGAGAACGCCCAAGAGCCCGGCGACGAGGCGGCCTCGCTCCACGCGAAAGCTCAAGACGATGCAAGGGAGCAACGTGACGAGAAAGGCGGAGGCGAAGACGTTCGCGGAAGTGAATACGCCCGTCGCACGCCAGGAAGCGAGAAACGCACGACCGAGGTCCGTCGTCGTGATCGGCGCACCGCTTCCGACGAGCTCGGCGGTCATCGACGGACGCAGATACAAGACCTGGGCGAGTCCCAACAGACCGAACATGAATCCGACGGCGACGAGAGCTCGCCTGAGAATCGCTCCCGCCGCTTGTGCAGCGACGACATCACGCAGCGCGATCGCCGCGATCGCGAGTGCGAGCCCATCCGTTGCGCGAAGCCGCGCGTCCCCGGAGGCGCGGACCAAGTGCCACGCGAGAAAGGCGGGGAGCGCGTACGTGAAAAGACGTGCCGGAAGATTCCACTTGGTCGCACGGTCGGCGAGGACGAGACCGCTTCCGAGGAGGAGGAGACCCGCGGCGAGGGCTTCACCGACGGGTGACAATCCCGCGGCGAGGAAAGTGCGCAACGCGAGTCCCGCACCCAACGTACCGACCGCCAACGCGGGTAGCCACGTGATCGGCGCCGCACTCATGCGGGTGCGACCCCGCGACGACGGGCCCACAGAATCGCGGCGATCACGGGAAGGAAGGCGAGGTCGGCCGCGGAGCGAGGACTTCCCGAAAGCGCGTTGGCGGCGAGCACGCCGATCCACGCGATCGTCCAAAGTCCGTGAACGGCCTTATCCCTCGAACCGACCGCGGCGGCCATGCGATGCAGAAGGTGGTCGTGGCCCGCCGTGAACGGCGAGACGCCCCGTGCGATCCGCGCGACCGTGACGAGCACGCCGTCGATCACGGGAACGAGCAGCAGTAAAGACGGAAGGAGGAAGGTCCGCCACGGGGTGGACCCGTCGTCGTAGCGGAGCATCATCACGAGGCCCGCGAGCAAGAAACCGACGAGGAACGAACCCGCGTCGCCCATGAACAGCCGTGGTTTGGGGTAGTTCGCGGGAAGGAAAACGATCAACGCCGCGACGAGGCAGCCCGCCAATGCTGCCACGAACCACTGGCCCTGCGCGATGGCGAATACGAGGATTCCCGACGCTTCGATCGCCGCCACCCCGCCGAGCGCGCCGTTCGCGTTGTCGACGAAGTTGTGGGCGTTGACGACGAGGATGACGAAACCCATCGTCACGACGGTCTGCAGCCACGGCCAAGGAATCCATGCCGTCACGTGGAGGCCCGAGGCGACGAGGATGGCCGCGGCCAAACCCTGTGCGAGAAGCCGCGGCCACACGGGAAGCTTCTTCCGGTCGTCGATGTAACCGAGCACCATGAGTAGGACGGCCCCCGCAACGACGGCCGCGACTTGGGCGCCGCGTCGGCGAACACCGTCGATCAACGGGAGCACGTCGGGGGGCAAGCGTTCGAACAAGGCGGGAACCGAGGCGATGCCGAGCCCGACGAGCATCGGGATCGCCACGCCGACGAGAATCACGAATCCGCCGCCGTACGGCATCGGATGGGGATGATCTTTTCGGCCCTCGGGGATGTCGAGATACCCGGTGCGACGGGCGAAGCGGATGATCGGGGCGACGCTCGCCGCCGCCGCAACCATCGCGGCGACGAAGACGACCGCGCCCGTGACCAGGAGACCGTTCATGGTGCGGGCGTGCGAAACGGCGCGCCGAGTCCGAGCAGAATGTCGCGTGCCCGTGTCGCGACGTTGACCGCGTCGAAGGCGTGGCGGGACAGTTCGACGGAAAGAATGCCCCGGTAGCCGACGGCGTCGAGGGCGTCGAGAACGGAAGGCACGTCGAGGTGCCCCTCTCCGAAGGGAAGATGTTCGTGACGTCCCCGTCGCGTGTCTTCGATCGCCGCCGTGGCGATGTGCGGCGCGAACTTGCGGATGACGTCGCCGGGATCGCCCTCGCCGGTGGCCAAGAGGTGACCGATGTCGAGGCACAAACGGAATCGGTCGGGATCGCCGAGCGCCGTCCGCAGAGTCGCCCACTCCGCGACGGTTTCCACGAGGAATCCGGGTTCGGGTTCGAACGCGAGATCGACTCCGGCGCGGTCCGCGTGGGTGAGCGTGTCCCCGCAGCCGTCGACGAGCCGCGCCCACGCGTCGTCGCGCGACAGGGTTTCCGGTTTCGCACCCGCCCACAAAGCGACGCAGTCGGCCCCGAGATCGCGCGCAATGCGTACCGCCACGGCGTTGAACGCGCGGCGCCGATCGCCGTCGTCCATCAACGTCGGGCGATGTTTGCGACGCGGGTCGAGCAGGAAGCGGGCGCCCGTTTCGACGACGACCTTCATGCGTCGCCGTTCGAGGATCTCCGCGATGTTCGTGACTCGCGCGACGACATCCGCGGCGAAGGGATCGAGATGCACCACGTCGAGAGTCAGGCTGACGGCGCCGTAGCCGAGATCCGCGAGGATCGCCACCGCATCATCGAATCGATGGTGGGCGAATCCGCTCGTCGCGTAGCCCATGGTGTAGGACGCCGCCTGCATGGTCTATTTCACGTCGCCGAGGATGATCGGGAGCCCGCCCATGCCGGGATTTCCGATCACGATGACCTTCGTATTCGGGGAAGCCGCGAGTTTCTCGGTGACTTCGAGCCCTTTCCAGCGAAGGAGGTCCGGCGTGAGGCCCGCGGTGATGACCTTCTGCGAATCGGCGATACCCTTCGCTTCGATCACGCGACGCTCGGCTTCCTTCTGCGCTTGGACGAGTTGGAATTCCATCGCTTGGGCTTCCTGATCGGCGCGCAACTTCGAGACGATCGCCGCCTGCAGTTCGGGCGGCAGTTCGACTTTGCGCAGCGGCGTGGATTCGATGACGATGCCGCGACCCGCCAAGGCCGCCTGAAGATCGGCCTTCAGTCGGTCGGCGAGCAATTCGCGCTCGCTCGTGTAGAGAGCCTTCGCATCGTAGGAGGCCGTCACGCCGCGGGCGGAGGAGCGGAAGAGCGGCTCGAGAAGCACTTGGGCGTAGTTGCGGCCGACCGTCTTGTAGACGTCCGGCGCCTTCGAGGCGTCGAGGTGGAAGATCACCGACGCTTCGAGTCCTACCTTCAAGCCTTCCTTGGAAGGAACGTCGAGTTCTTCCTTCAGCTCCTGCGTCTTGACGGAGAGCATCTCGACGTTGGCGAAGGGATCGATGAAGTGGATGCCGGAAAGCAGCGGTTCGGGCGAGACGGTCCCGAATCGGTTGACAACACCGACGTTGCCCGCGTCCACGATCACGCTGCATCGAATCAGCGCGACGAGTACCAACAGCATGACGAAGAGACCCGACACGGTCGAGCCGTGGCGGTTGCCCGCGTTCTTCATCATGACGCCCGCGACGATTCCGACGACGGCCAAGAGGGTGATGACGATGAAGCCCATGAGGACGTCTCCTTTTCGCCCGTCACGCTACGATTTCCCGCGAGACATCGCCATGCGCCCATCGAATCACCGGGACCCCGTCGTATTGCCGCCCGCCCGTCTTCAGGGCCTCGACGGTCACTGGATCGTGCGCATCGCCGACGGTCGCATCGCCGGCGTGATGCCCACGTTTCTGAACGCCGCCACGCCCGAGCGTCGCTTGGTTCCGATGTTCGCCGACGGACATATGCATCTCGGCCTATGGGCCACGTTCCTCGCGTCGGTCGATTTGCGGGGGGCCGAGTCGCCCGAGATATGCGCCCGGCGCGTGACGACCGCCACGCGGCGTCACGAAGAGGGTCGGTGGATCCTCGGGCGGGGCTTCGACGTCAATCGGTTTCCCGTGGGCGCGTCGTTCGACGCCGATCTTCTCGAGGCGGCGTCCCCGAAGCACCCGGTTTATCTCGCGGCCCACGACGAACACGCGGCGTGGGTGAATCGCCGCGCGTTGGCGGCCGCGGGTATTGATCGCTCGACGCCCGACCCTTACGGCGGACGCATCGTGCGCGACGCGCGGGGCGAGGCGACGGGATACCTGATCGAAAATGCGACGGCACTCGTGAAACGCGTGCTGCCGCAGCGCACGCTCGAAATGTGGAAGGACGATCTGTTGTTGGCCCAGCAGGACCTTCTGGCGCGCGGTGTCTTGGTCGTGCAGGACGTCGACCCCGATACCGAGGAGGGGCTGCGCGCCCTCGACGACGAGGGGAAGTTGCGCCTGCACGTGGCGACGGCGATCCCGTCGAAAGATCTGCGGCGGGCGATCCGCGACGGGCGCCGCACGGGGGAAGGGTCGTCCCATCTCCGTCTCGGTGGAGTGAAGTGGTTCGTCGACGGGAGTCTCGGCTCACGCACCGCCGCGATGAAGGCTCCGTGGTCCGACCGCCCGGGTGATACGGGCACATGGCTGATTCCCGAGAGTCGCCTCCTCGAAGAATTGGAATTGGCGCATGCGGCGGGGCTTCGCCCGTTGATCCACGCGATCGGCGATGCGGCGGTGGAGCGCGTTCTTCGATGTCTCGAAAAGACGGGGCCTTGGCCCGCGGATTTGCGACCGCGCGTGGAACACGCGCAGACGGTCGCGGACGAGGACGTCGATCTCTTCGTACGTTCGGGAGCGACCGCGTCGATGCAGCCGTGCCATTTGGCGACGGATCACGCGATCGCCGCGAAGGCGCTCGGCGATCGGACGCACCGCCTCTTCCGATGCCGCACGCTCTCCGATCGGGGCGTGCCGCTTCTTCTGGGGACGGACGCACCCGTCGAGCCCCCGGACCCGCTCGTCGCTCTCCACTTCGCCGTGCATCGTCGCCATCCCGCGACGCCCGAGACTCCCGCGTTTCACCCCGAAGAGGGTCTGTCCGAAGACGCGGCCCTGCACGCGATGACCCGTTCCGCCGCGACGGAGATCGGATTCCCCGAGGCGCTGCCCGCATTCAAGGAAGGTGCGCCCGCCCGTTGTCTGCTTCTCGAGCGCCCTCACCCGTCGGCGCCGTGGACGATCGCGTGGAGTCCGGACCCTACGCGTGACGCTCTTTGACGCCGAGGATCTTCTCCGTCCATGTGACGAGATCGGTCGAGAAGTTCGAGTCGGTGCTGCGGATGTGGGGAGCGAGGTTCTCGAGGATCGACTTGAAGACCCCCTTCTTGCGAATCTCGGCGAGCTGTGCCGCGTAATCGTCGATCGTCGGCTGCGAGAAGTGTTTGTGGACCGCCTTCAAGCTCGCCGAGGCCGCGACGCCGCTTCCGGTGAACAGCGTTCCCGCCTTTTCCGCCGACGAGGTCGCGATCGACGTCAACACTTCGAGCACCGGACGTTTCGTCTGATGCGCGAGATCGAGGACGTCCTGCGCCATCTTGTCGAATTGAGCGACGTCGCCGACCGCGGACTTGCCCGTCGTCGTCAGTTCTTCGCTGATCGTCTGCACCTGCTGCTTCAGGTCCTTCGCGTCGATCGGAGGAAGATCGACCACGCCGCTCGCCTTTTCGCTGATCGTCGCCACCGCACCGAAGAGTTCGTCGACCTTGTCGAGCCGGTCGCCTTCCTTCAGCACACCCGCCTTCTTGAGTTCTTCGTTGACCTCGTTGACGAGCACCTTCGCGCCGTTCGCCACGTCGCTCGCCGCGAAGAGAATCCACAAGGGTGACGCGTGAAGGGTGAGGAGGAAGAGATTGTCGACCGCACTTGAGATTCCGAGGCGGAGCGCGGTCTTCTGGTCGAGTTGCTGCTGCTTCGGGAAGCGGCCCGCGTTCCCCAAGTCATCGCACAGAATGCGGATCCATCGCATGGCGATGACCCGGTAGATCCGTGTTTCGCGAAGCGGCCGCGGTAGGAGGCGTGCCGCGAAGAGGAGCACCATGCCGACGAATCCGGCCACGGTGCGGAGCAGTCGTTCGGGAAGGGACAGCGCGAAAGCGATGCCGACCCATAGACGGCGAAGGGTGGAGGGCTCAGTCCGAATCGTCGTCATACCCCTGCTCGCGCAGGAATTCCTTGAGGAACGACAGCGACTTCACGCTCGTCAAACGATCGACGTAGAGAATGCCGTCGAGGTGGTCGCATTCGTGCTGAACCACTGCGGCTTGGAAACCTTGAACCGTTTCGTCGATCGGCTTGCCGTCGCGATCGAAGCCTTGGATGCGAACTTTCGAGAAGCGGGTCACTTCGCCGCGGAGATCGGGCAGCGAGAGGCAGCCTTCGTAATGCACCAACGTCTTGTCGGTCATCGGCGTGACCACCGGATTGAAGACGGGCAGCAGACCGTGCGTGTCGGATTTGCGCTTGCGGTTCGCCCATTCCATGACGACGAGGCGGCGCGTGACGTGGACTTGAGGTGCCGCGAGACCGGCTCCGTCGTATTCCAAAGCGGTTTCGATCATGTCGTCGACGAGGCGCTGAGCCTCGGCACCGAGCATCTCTTCGGAGGAGTAGGGAGTGCACACCTGCCGGAGGCAGGGGTTCCCCATGCGGGCGACCTTCAGAATAGCCATGGGACGAATCCGTTCGAGGACATGTTACGCACGAGGAGCGAGCGCCTTGGTCAAAGACTCCCACGCCTGAAATTGGTACGCGAGATTCCACGGTTCGTGGAAGGCGAGGCGTTCGGCGACGGCACGGAACGGGTTGACGACGAGTCCCGTGCCCCCGACGTTGCGGATGAGCAACCCTTCGTCGGGGAGATTGACCCATTCGCCGCCGAGGAGACGGATGATCGTGCGGCCGAGGTAGGCGCCGGCCCCATGGGCCCAGGCTTCGAGTTCGGGGTTTTCGAGCGGCGACGGAGCCTCGCTCTCCTTGCCCAAGGCGCGCAGCACGTCGTCGTCGACCATCCGTTCGACGGCTTGATCGTCGACGAGAAGTTCGAGGTCGTCCACGCTGGCGCGCGAGTAGTCGAGGCGGTTGCCGTAGGTACCGAACTCGCGCACGAAGTCGTCCGCCAACGTCTCGACGAGTGCGCGGCCTTCGTCGTCGATCGCGGCCCATTCTCCCTCGGGAGGGCCGGCGGGCGTCTCGAAGGGGAAGTCGCCGATCTCGAACGCGGTGCCGGGCGCGCGCGTGGGGTCGTCGACGCGACGTCGCAACTCTTCCCACGCCTCGACGAAAGTGTGATCGAGGGCGTCGTCGTTGCGCGTGGTGAACCAGCCGGACTCGTCGTCCACGACGAGCGACGGGAACACGGATTTCTTCACGTCCGCCAAGAACTCGCAGACTTCCTTGTGTACCGCGGGGCCGGCGAAGTGGGTCTTCACCAACGCCATGGGGTAAAGGGTCGGGGCGGTACCGTCACCGTCTTCGACGTAGCCGTCGACGAGGGTGCCGTCCGGCAGAAAGATGAACGGGACACCCTCGCACGCGAAATGGGGGACGAGTGCGACGCCTTTGACCTCCGTCGCTTCGAGACGGGAGGTGCCTCCCTCCTTGGTGCGGAGGGTCGCGTGCGCGTACTTCTGATGGACCTCTTCGACGGTCCAACCGAGGTCCTCGGCGAGGCGACGGGCCTCGGCGAGGATGCGGCCGACGGCGTGCGGCGACGGTGCGGTACCGGAGATGGAAAGAGCGACGGTCATGGGCGGGAGGATCCTAGCGCACCGGAACGTGGCTTCTCGTCTTCACGGCGAATCTGTTAGGAAGACGGCGTGAGCCGATTCCCGATCGTCCTTCTGCTCGTCGTGTGGCCGTTGATCGCGGACGGCGTTCGCGTGCGTCGCAACGGCGTCGTCGAGGAGATCCGCAACGTCAAAGTGCTTTCCGACGATTGGCGGGGTGTGCGCGTGCAGGACGGTCCCGCGGTGCGGGTATTCGCGGCCGAAGACGTCGTCGACGTCGTCTACACGTTGTCGCATCCGTTGTGGACGGCCGCGACGACGTTCGTTCGCGAGGGTCGGATCGAGGAGGCGGAAGCCGCGTTGCGGGAAATCGCGGAGGCCGATCCCGCGAAGTGGCCGTGGGCGGCGGACGCCGCATGGCACCGACTTGCGTTGATCGCGGAAGCCGGACGGCGTCCGATCGACGCGGAACGTGCGTGGCGTACGCTCGTCGAGAAAGCTTCCGAGGGTCGTCACGTCGTCGACGCGTGGCGCCGCTTGGTGGTCGTGGCCGTGGCCCGTCAAAAGCCCGCGGACGTCGAGCGCGTGGCGACGGCACTGGCCGCGCTCGCCGCCAAAGGTGGTGCCGAGGCCGCACCCTTGGCGTTCGAAGCCGCCGCATGGAACGTCCGCGCCGGGACGATGGGCCGCGTGCCCGCGGCGTTCGCGGCCGCCGAGGCGCTCGTCCCGCCGACTCCGACGGCGAAGGCGCGGGCCCGGCTCGAGCGTGCGTTGGCCCGCGACGTGTCCCCGGCCGTGACCGTGGAACTCCGTGGGGTCGCGACGGACGCCGCCGCCTCGGATCTCGACGTCGCCACCGCGCGCGTCGCCCTCGCACGACGCGCGTTCGACGAACGTCGCGACGAAGACGTGGTCGCCGAATGTGGGTGGCTGTTTTCCGCACCCGTACTACCCATCGAGTTGCAGCCCTTGCTGTCCGAAGCTCTCGTGCTCGCGGGCAAGGCGTCCCGGCGACTCGTGGACGCGAATATCGACCCCGAGAAGCGGCGTTTGTGGTGGGATCGGGCGATAGACTTCCACCGTCGCGCCGCCGACATCGCGTGGGACGTGCCCGCCGTCGACGAAGCGCGGAGACTTCACAAGGAACTCACGGCACCCGTTCGATGACCGACGTCGCGCTTTCGGCTTCCCCTCCGCCTCCCGACGCTCCGGCGGTCATCCCGATGCCTCCTCGCATCTTCGATCCCGACGCGCGAAGTTCGGCCGTGCTTCGGAAGATCGTTCGGTTCACGATCAACACGTTGATTCGCCCGTGGGTCGGTCCGGCCGTCGAGAACGCTCCGGATTGGGAGCGACTCGGACCCTGCATCGTCGCCCCGAATCACACCTCGTTCGCCGACCCGATACTCGTGCAATCGGTCATCCCCGTGGATGTTCGTTTTCTCATGACGGAGACCATTTATCGCGTGCCTCTCATGCGATGGTTCTTCGACTTGTGGGGGGCGATTCCGGTGCCGGACGGCGCGGCGTTGAAGATCGACGCCATGAAGGCCGCGCTTTCCGCGATGCGATCGGGGAAGCCCGTCGGGATTTTTCCCGAGGGAGCGATCGCGCGCGACGGGGTGATGCAGCCCGGTCAGCCCGGAGTGGTGGCGCTCATGTTGAAGGGGCGGGTGCCGGTGATTCCGGTGGCGGTGATCGGTGCGTATCGGTTGCTGCCGCACCGGGCGAACTTTCCGCGGGCGTCATGGATCCGCGTGCGCTTCGGGACGCCGATCATTCCGCCGGAGAAACTCGACCGCGACGGTCTCCGTGACTTCGCCGCCTACATCATGGCGGAGATCGACCGTCTTTCGAAAGAGCCGTGACCGCGCGCCGCCCGCTTCAGCCGAGCTTCGAGAAGAAGTTGCCGACCCGATCGAGTCCCTTGCCGATGTTCTCGTAGGAGCACGTGTAGGCGAAGCGTAGATTCGTCGGAGCTCCGAAGGAGTCACCGGGAATCGTGGCGACGAGATCTTCTTCGAGAAGAAGTTGGGCGACGTCGGCCGCCGATCGCAGCAGCCGGCCGTTGTGCGTCTTGCCGAGATGGGCGCTGATATCGGGCAGGGCGTAGAACGCGCCCTTCGGCTCCGGGCATTTCACGCCGGGCATGGCGTTCAGGCGCGCGTGCATCAATCGGCGACGACGGTCGTATTCCGCGATCATCGTCGGGTCGGGGAGACCGCCGTCTTCGAGCGCCGCCATCGACGCGATCTGGGTGATCGCGCTGGCGTGGCTCGTCGCCTGCGATTGGAAACGCCCCATCGCGGCGATGACTTCCTTGGGGCCACCCGCATATCCGGCGCGCCACCCCGTCATGCAGTGGCTCTTCGAAAGCCCGTTGATGACGACGACACGATCGGCGAGATCCGGCGCCACATGGAGCAGGCTTACGTACTTGGCGTCCGCGTAGACCAAGTGTTCGTAGATGTCGTCGCAGATGACGACGAGATTCGCGTCGCGCACGACCTGCGCGACCTTCTCCATCGAAGCGCGGGAATAGACCGCACCCGTCGGATTGTTCGGGCTGTTGATGATGAGGCAGCGGCTGCGCGGCGTCAGGGCGCGACGCAGGGCGTCGGCGTCGATTTCATAGCCGTCTTCGATGCGCGTGGGGAACGGGACCGGCACGCCTTCGACCGCCCGCACCATGTCCGGATACGAGTTCCAATACGGGGACGCGAACAGCACTTCGTCGCCCGGATCGCAGAACGCATAGAGGGCGTTGTAGAGAGCATGCTTCGCACCGCTCGAGACGATCACGTTCTCGGCGGTATACGGAAACCCGTTCGCGGCCAGCTTCTTCGCGACGAGCTTGCGCAGGTCCATGAGACCCATCGCGGCGGTGTAGCGGCCGCGGCCTTCGTTGATCGCCTTGATGCCCGCGGCCTTCACGTGGGGCGGCGCGTCGAAGTCCGGTTCGCCCGCGGCGAAGGCGACGACGTCCTTGCCCGCCGCCTTGAGTTCGGCGGCCTTCGAGGAGATCTCGAGAGTCAGCGAGTTGCCGACCAATCCGATGCGTCGGCTCGTGAGGGGGCGGGGGTGGGACACGGACGGCTCCTGACGGATCGAAATCCGCTTGGGACGGTATCACCCCCGGGAAGGCGGCGCTACGGGATCCGTAGAGTCGTTGTTCCCGGCGGTTGAGATAAGATCCCGTCCCGGAACGCCGATTTGAACGACCCCCAACCACGCACCACCGACGCGCGCGCAAAGGAAGCCGCCACCTTCGAGTTGAAGCATCGCCGCTTCGTTCGAAGCAAGGTCATCCGTTGGATCGTGATCGTTCTGACCGCGGTCGTCTTGGCGGGCGGGGCGATCTATCTCCTCAACCACGTCTACAACCCGTTCGAGGAGAGCCTATCGGGGCGCTCGCTCCTCGTTCTGACTCCGACGGACGCGGACGCGGTGCTTTTCATCCCCGACGTTCCGGAATGGGTCGGTCGGATCCGCGACCGCGGATTCGTCACCGCGTTGGACAAGAGCCGCGGCTTTTCCCAGTTCCTCGAGACGGATTTCGCCCGTCGGACGGGCGTCGTTCAGGCGTTGTCGAAGACGTTTCATCAACTCGACGTCGAGCGCGCCAAGAAGACCCTCGACCTCGACCTTTTCGGTGATATTTCCGGGAAGGAAGCCGTGGTTTCGGCTTGGGCGCCGAAGGGGGCCGCCAAAACGTGGCAGTGGCTCGCCGTGTTCCGCCCGGAGAGCGTGAAGCCGATCATCGGACTGAACCTCCTGCTCGACAAAGATCTCGGCGCCCGCTTCGTCGATCCCGAACTCGCGAAATCCGGGATCAAGGTCGTTCGCACGCGCGACACGGCGACGCTGACGATCCCCGAAGCTCCGACGCTGACGGTCGCGCGGGTGCGTGACGCGGTGATCGTCGGGACGGACGAAGAACGCATCGTTCGTTTGCGGACCTCCGTCGGGCGCGACGGGATTCCGTTGATTCCCGAGATGCGTTTCGGGCCGTTGGGAGCCGCCGCCGGTTCTCGGGAAGTGCGCGCTCTCGTTCGTCGTGATGTCGCCGACGCCCAAACGGGGCTGTCCACCACGCTCCACAATCTGTGGGGCCCGTCGAATCTCTCGTTGGCACGGGCGTCGGTACCGCGTCCGGCGGGGGAGGACCTCGTCTTCCGCATCGACGTGGGCGATGCGTTCGCCGCCTCGATTTCCGGCACCGAAGCCGTTCCGGGCGATTCGGATCTCGCGATCGCTTTCCGACCGTTCGCCAAGCCGCTTCTCGGTTCGATGTTCGATCGGACGGCTCCTCTCCTGCCGCCGACCACCTTCGCTTTCGGGGCGTTCGACGTCGATCTCGAGCGGTTCGTCGTCAATCTCTTCTCCCGCCCGGAGCTCTTCACCGAGGGCGACCGCCGTACGTTGGCGGATGCTCTGAAGCAGGTTCCCGAGTTCGGCGACGTAACCGGTCTCGCCCGCAAGCTGTCGACCCTCTGCGAGGGCTCGATGACGCTCGGGTTTTTCGCTCAGGACCGCCCCGTCTACGACGATGCCGCGGTCGCCGGGTTCGCCGTCGTGCTTCCGTTGAGCGACGAGCCCGGAATGGCGCGGCTTCTCGATGCCTTGGAGCGTCAGGTGCGCGACAGCCGGGGTCGCAACGGCATCAAGGATCTGGTTCGACAGCGCGTCGACGGCGTCGAAGTCGGGGAAGTCGTATTGCCGGACGCGTTGGTCAGCGACCCGCGGACGTTGCGTCTCGGGTTCGCGATCGCGCGCGGCCACCTCGTCGTGACCAACTGGTACCCGTCGTTCACCAAACTCGCCGATCGACTGAACAAGGTCGAGAAGTCGGCCGCCGACTCCGAATCCCTCCGCGCAGGCCTCGAAGGGGCCCCCGAAGATCTTCGGGGGGGCGTCGTGTTCGACGGCAAGGCGACCGAGGCGTACTTCGACCAAAACGTGGCGGGTTGGGCGTATCAGCAGACCTCGTCGTCGGGGGCGAAGCAGGCCCAGTGGCGTGGTCAGTGCATGGCGGATGCGGCCACGCGCGGATTGGTGCCGGGGTCTCCGGAGTACGGCCGCTTCGTGGAGGACTGCTACGACGCCCGCGCCGAAGGCGAGGTGCGCGTCCGTCGTCCGCAGGTTCGAGCCCGTCTCGATACGTGGATGGGCTACTTCCGCGGTCTGACGAACCACTTCGGGCTTTGGTTGGGTGGCGGCGGGGGCCTGGCTTCCTTCGACCTGCGGATCGTCCTTCGCGATACGGGCCCCTGACCGCCGGCGGTCGTTCGGCGATCGGGCCAATCGGATCGCGGTCGCCCTCGAACGGATCCGCGCCGTTCTGGAAAAAGAGAAAGCGCCCGGAACCTTGCGATTCCGAGCGCTTCATGCCCAGGACAGGACTTGAACCTGCACACCCTAAAGCGGGTTCCAGCACCTCAAGCTGGCGCGTCTGCCAATTCCGCCACCTGGGCGACGCGACCCCTTGCGGGGGACGAACAATTTAGGGCCGACCTAGGATCGGCACAAGGGGGGTCGGGCCTCCGCCGGTCAGAGTTTCGTGTGCGACCCGTCACAGAATGGGCCGTTGCCGGATTTCTTGCACCCGCACCACGCCACCTTCGTGGGTTCGGCGAGTTCGACGATCTTCGGGGCGAAACCCGAGCCTCGGTGGGCCCCGTTGCAGAAGGGCTGCTTGTCGGAGAGACCGCAGGTGCAGAAGGCGTAACGACCTGCGGCGGCGTCTTGGACGTACGGGGCCTTTTGGGCGCACTTCGGGAGATCGGACATGGGAGGGCTCCTTCGGCGTCTCCGGATGGGAGGACGCGGGGACACTTCTTAGACTCTCGGGCCCCGATACGAAAGGGGCGGAGCCTGATTCCCATGACGACGCGTACCGAGACCGACACGATGGGGGCCCTGCAAGTCCCCTCGGACCGCTACTGGGGCTGCCAAACGCAGCGTTCTCTCATGAACTTCAAGATCGGCGGCGAACGCATGCCGATCGAAGTGATTCGTGCCCTCGCGACGGTCAAGCTCGCCGCGGCGGACGTCAATCGCGACCTCGGTCTTCTCGCCGCCGACAAGCACGCGCTCATCGTCGCGGCCGCGCGGGAGGTGATCGACGGCAAACTTGACGACCACTTCCCGTTGGTGATTTGGCAAACGGGTTCGGGAACGCAGACCAACATGAACGTCAACGAGGTCATCTCGAACCGAGCGATCGAGATGGCGGGTGGCGTCATGGGGTCGAAGAAGCCGATCCACCCGAACGACGACGTCAACAAGTCCCAATCGTCCAACGACACGTTCCCCACGGCGATGAGTCTCGCGGCCGTGGCGTGTCTGAAGCGGACGGTGCTCCCCGCGGTGCGTCGCTTGCGGGACACGCTCGCCGCCAAGTCCGACGCGTTCGCGAGCATCGTGAAACTCGGTCGTACCCACCTTCAAGATGCGACGCCGCTGACGCTCGGTCAGGAGTTCTCGGGCTACGTGGCGCAGCTCGACCACATGGCGAAGGCGATCGAAGCGACGTTGCCGCACCTGCACGAGTTGGCGCTCGGTGGAACCGCCGTCGGAACCGGGTTGAACAGCCACCCGGAATACGCCGACCGGGTCGCGGCGGCGCTCGCACGCCTTACCGGCGATCCGTTCGTCACCGCACCGAACAAGTTTGAATCGTTGGCCGCGAACGACGCCGTGGTCGTCGCGCACGGTGCGTTGAAGGGCCTCGCCTGCGCGTTGATGAAAATTGCGAACGACGTGCGTTGGTTGTCGTCGGGGCCGCGTTCGGGCATCGGCGAGATTCTGATTCCCGAGAACGAGCCGGGTTCGTCGATCATGCCCGGCAAGGTGAACCCGACGCAGTCCGAAGCGATGACGATGGTGTGTTGTCAGGTGTTCGGCAACGACGTCGCGATCAATATGGGCGGAGCGTCGGGCAACTTCGAACTCAACGTCTTCAAGCCGATGATGATTTCGAACCTTCTGCGCTCGGGACGCCTCGTCGCGGACGTGTGTGATTCGTTCCGCGAGAACTGCGCCGCGGGTATCGAAGCGAACGTGCCGCGCATCGGTCGCAACCTGCACGACTCGCTCATGTTGGTGACCGCGCTCAACCCGCACATCGGCTACGACAACGCGGCGAAGGTCGCGAAGACCGCTTACAAGACCGGCAAGACGTTGAAGGAAACCGCCGTGGAACTCGGACTGCTCACGCCCGATCAATTCGACGCGTGGGTGAAGCCGGAAGACATGGTTCAGCCGTCGGTCTGAAAAAGTGAACGCGTCGACCGAGGTCGACGCGCCGAACCACGGTAAGAAAAGATACACCGCCCGGGGGCACGAGGCCGACCCGGGCGGTGTGCGTTTCGGAAGGTCGAATCAGCGACGCGCGTCGAAGCGGTCGAGCATCATCACCTTGTTCCACGCGGCGACGAAGTCGGTCACGAACTTCTCCTTCGCGTCGTCGGAGGCGTAGACCTCCGCGACGGCGCGCAGCTGAGAGTTCGAACCGAACACCAAATCGACCGCGGTCGCGGTCCACTTGGGGGCGCCCGTCTTGCGGTCGCGACCTTCGTAGCCGTTACCCGTCTTCTTCCAGACCGTCCCGTTGTCGAGGAGGTTGACGAAGAAGTCGTTGGTCAGCGTTTCGGGGCGCGACGTGAAAACGCCGTGCGACGAGCCCGCATAGTTCGCGTTCAACGCACGGAGACCGCCGACGAGCACCGTCATTTCCGGAACGCTCAGCGACAGTTGCTGCGCGCGATCCACGAGAAGTTCCGGCGTCGGACGATCCACGTTCGCCTTCGCGAAGTTGCGGAAGCCGTCGGCCGCGGGCTCGAGCACCGCGAACGAATCGACGTCGGTCATTTCCTGCGTGGCGTCGACGCGGCCCGGCGTAAACGGAACACGCACGGTGGTACCCGCACGCTTCGCGTCCTCTTCGACGCCCGCGGCGCCGGCGAGGACGATCATGTCCGCCATCGAGATCTTCTTACCGCCGGACTGCGCGTCGTTGAACTCCTTGCGGAGGCCTTCGAGCTTCGCGAGCACGCGAGCCAAGTCCGCGGGCTGGTTCGCTTCCCAGTCCTTTTGCGGCGCGAGACGCACGCGGGCACCGTTGGCACCGCCGCGCATATCCGATCCGCGGTACGACGAGGCCGAGGCCCACGCCGTCGAGACGAGTTGCGGGACGGAGAGGCCCGACGCGATCACCTTCGCTTTGAGAGCCGCCACATCCTGGTCGTTCACGAGCGGGTTGTTGACGGCCGGGAGGGGATCCTGCCAGAGCTGCTGATCGGGAACGAGCGGGCCGAGAAGGCGCGCGCGCGGACCCATGTCGCGGTGCGTGAGCTTGTACCAGGCGCGCGCGAAGGCCGCGTCGAACTCCGCCGGGTTCTTGTGGAAGCGCTCCGAGATCTTCTTGTAGGCGGGATCGGTGATGAGCGCGATGTCCGTCGTGAGCATCATCGGCTGATGCGTCTTCTTCGCGTCGTGCGCATCGGGAACGATCTTCCCGGCGCCGTTCTTCGGACGCCACTGCTGGGCACCCGCAGGGCTCTTCGTGAGTTCCCAGTCGTAGCCGAAGAGGTTGTTGAAGTAGCCCTGCGACCATGCGACGGGCGTCGCCGTCCACGCGCCTTCAAGACCGCTCGTGATCGTCTCTTCGCCCGCACCGCGGCCCATCGAGTTCTTCCAGCCGAGGCCCTGCTCTTCGAGCGGAGCGCCTTCCGGTTCCTTGCCCACGTGCTTGCGCGGATCGGCGGCGCCGTGCGCCTTGCCGAGGGTGTGGCCACCCGCGATGAGGGCGACGGTTTCTTCGTCGTTCATCGCCATGCGACCGAACGTGGTGCGGATGTCGCGCGCGGCGAGCATCGGATCGGGGTTGCCGTTCGGGCCTTCGGGGTTGACGTAGATCAAGCCCATCTGCGACGCGGCGAGCGGGTTCGCGAGATTGCGTTCACCTTCGTGACGCTTGTCGGCGAGCCATTCGCCTTCGGGGCCCCAGAACACGTCGGCCTGCGGTTCCCACACGTCTTCGCGACCCGCGGCGAACCCGAACGTCTTGAAGCCCATCGATTCGAGGGCGACGTTGCCCGTGAGGATCATGAGATCCGCCCACGAGATCTTGCTGCCGTACTTCTGCTTGATCGGCCAAAGGAGGCGACGCGCCTTGTCGAGGTTCGCGTTGTCCGGCCAGCTGTTGAGGGGCGCGAAACGGATGGTGCCGTCGGCCGAACCGCCGCGTCCGTCCGTCACGCGGTACGTGCCTGCGCTGTGCCACGCGAGGCGGATGAAGAGACCACCGTAGTGGCCGAAGTCCGCCGGCCACCAATCCTGAGAGGTGGTCAGCATCTTCTCGATGTCCTTCTTGAGCGCCGCCATGTCGAGCTTCGCGAATTCCTTCGCGTAGTCGAACGACGGGCCCATCGGATTGCCGGCGGGCGGATTGATGTGGAGCACCGACAGATCGAGGCTGTTCGGCCACCAGTCGGCGTTGGTCATCGCGCCGGTCGGCGTGTCGCGGTAGGCCTCGTCGGTCTTCGCGTCGGTGTGCATGACGGGGCACTTGCCGCCGGAAGCGTCGGCCTTGCCGTCGCCATTGTGATGGTGGGACGCGCACGCGCCGAGGAGGAGGGCCGTGAAGCCGGCCGTCCACGGGCTGCTGCGGAAGAAGCGCCCGAGGTTGAAGGTGGAGGAGGACGAGTTGTCGGACATGGGATTCCTCAATGGATGTTGAAGAAGGCGCCTAAAGGGAATGGGGTCGGGGTTTCCGGGGCCGTGCCCGAAGACCGGGAGTGTTGTCTTCAGCGGGGGTGTCGGAGGCCGCGCGGCACGCGGCGCAAAAACCCCAATAGACCACTTCCGCTTCGTCCACCACGAAGTCGGGGCGCGACGCGTGGGGCAGGAAGGGAAGCGGGGTGATGGGCGACTCGACGTCTTGGACGGATCGACAGGAGCGGCAGATCGCGTGGTGGTGGCCGTCGCCGGCACGCGGGTCGAACAAGGCCGGGGAACCCGCGGGTTCGATGCGGCGGATCAGCCCCCGGTCGACGAACGTCGTCAGAGCGTCGTAAATCGTTTGAACCGAGACGGTTCCGAGTCTTTCACGAACGTCGTCCGCGATCGCGTCCGCCGAGCCGTGCGGGCAGTGCTCCACGGCCTTGAGCACCGCCAACCGCTGGGGGGTGACGCTCAAGCCGTGGGCGCGCAGGAGTTCGGCGGGATCGGTCTTCACCATGGGATGCTAGCCACCTTCGGAAGGATTCCAAGTCTGGAATAGTTCCAAATTGACACGCTCGTGGCGGGCGCTCCGGGGCGGACCGTCCCCCTGCGTGTGTACCCTGCATCCATGGATATCGCGTCATTGAGCATAGGGGTGCTGGTGGGGGTGACGTTGGGGGCGATCGTGGCGGCCGCCTTGGTCAGGGCTCGTGCCGCCGCCGGAAACGCCGTCATGAAGGCGCAGTTCGACGCCCTCGGGGTGGAACACGGCGCGGCGATCGCCGAACGCGACCGCCTGCGGCAGGACGGCGAGCGCCACATGACCGCGGCCGCCTCCGCCCAATCGAGGGCCGAAACCGCGCATGCGCGCATCGAACAACTCGAACGGGCGTTGTCCGCCGAACAGATCCGCGCCCGGGAAGCCGACGAAGAGCGTGGTCGGGTCGCCGCGAACCTCCGCGCGCTCGACGCCACGTTGGTCGAACGCAACAAGTCCCTCGAAGAAGCGCGGGCGACCATTCTCGAGTCGCGCAAGCAACTCTCCGACGCCTTCAAGGCAACCGGTTCGGAGGTTTTGAAAGAGGCAACGGACGTTCTCCTCAAGCATGCGAAAGCCCAGTTCGAAGACCACAGCAAACTTTCGCAGCAGGATCTCGAGAACCGCCAGAAGGCGATCGATCTGGCGTTGACGCCGTTGCGCGACCAACTGCAGAAGCAAGAGAAGCTCGTTCAGGATCTCCGCGAGAAGGGCGAGGGCGACGCGAAAGCGTTGGCGGAGCATTTGAAGAACATCGCGCAGTTGCAACAGGAGGCTTCGAAGGCGGCGACCACGCTTTCGACGGCGATGCGCGACAATCGCCAGCGCGGTCGCTGGGGCGAACTCGCGCTGCGCAACATCGTGGAGAAGGCGGGTCTCACCCTTCACGTCGACTTCGAGGAGCAGTCCGAAGCGACCGACGACGAAGGCAAGCGCCAACGCCCCGACCTGATCGTCCGTCTTCCCGGAAAGCAGATCGTTCCCGTCGATTCGAAGGCGCCGCTCAATGCGTACCTCGACTCCGTGGACATGGAGCTTTCGGACGCCGAACGGCAGCGTCGTCGTTCGGATCACGCGGAGGCGGTGCGCAAACATGTGACGACGCTGTCGACGAAGGGCTACCACGACCAACTCGACGGCGACATCGAACTTACGGTCATGTTCATGCCGCTCGAAAGCGCTCTCGTCGCCGCTCTCGAAGCCGACGGCGAGCTGTTTCAGGACGCACTGAACAAGAAGATCATCATCGCCACGCCGTCGACGCTCTTCGTGCTGCTGCGTACCTTCGGTATGCAGTGGCAACATGCGTCCATCAACGAGAATGCGCGTCGCATCGGTGAGGAGGCGAAGGAGCTCGTCAAGCGATTCGGCTCGTTCTCCGACCATCTCGAGAAGGTCGGGAAAGAACTTCAAAGTGCGACCGGGGCCTACAACGATGCGGTCGGTTCGTGGAACCGCCGTCTCCTGCCCGGCGCACGCGCCACCGCGAAGTTGGTCGACGCGCAGTCGCCCGAGATCGAAGACATCACATCGGTCCGCGACGTACCGCGCCGCGATATCTCCGGCCGTTCCGTCCCCGGCTCCGCACTCGAGTAGGGGACGCCGGAGGAGCACGGTGCGTCTTGCTCATGAATGCATGCGATCGGAGAAGGGCGTCGGCGTCGGGTGCCGATAGGTATCGTACCGTTTCGTTTGTTTCGAATATCGGATAAGTTCGTCCCGCGCCGAGCAGGAGTCCTCGCCCATGGCACCCACAAGACCGAATCGCAAGCGTCCCGCCGCGGAGGAGACCCGTCCCAGTGCCGCGGATGCCCGGATCGCACGAGAGTCCGTGGAGCGGTTGGCGAAGTATCGTTCGCGGAAATTGCGACTGAAGCTCTGCGAGTCCGGCGACGTCGAAATTCAACTACCCGCGATCGCCGTCAAACTGCTCGTCGAACTCCTATCGCAGGTGGGCCAGGGCCATTCGGTCACGCTGGTGGCGACGCATGGGGAGATGACCACGCAGGAGGCCGCCGATCTCTTGGGTGTTTCGAGACCCTTCTTGGTTGGGTTGCTCGATACCGGAGCGATGCCGTCGCGTCGCGTCGGTTCACATCGCAGGGTGAAGACAACCGACGTGATGGCCTATCGGGAGTCCGGCCGACGAAGACGTCGGGTCGCACTCGATGAACTCGCGCGCGAGGCCCAAGAGCTTCGATTGGGGTACTGACCCTCCGTCTCGGAAACGGTCGGTCGATGATCACGACACGCGGATCATCGCCGTACTGGATGCGTGTGTACTTTATTCCGCTCCGGTTCGCGATGTGTTGCTTCGGTGTGCATGCGAAGGACTCTTTTTCGCGCGTTGGACGGATCGGATCCACGAGGAGTGGATCGGCGCGCTCCTCGCACAAAGACCCGATCTGAACCGAGAGCAGCTCGAGCGGACGCGGTTGATGATGAACGCGCACGCGACCGAATGTCTCGTCGAAGGTTATTCCCACCGGGAAAGGGATATCCAACTTCCGGACCCGGCGGATCGACACGTCGTCGCAGCTGCGATTCATGCGTCCGCCCACTTGATCATCACGTACAACCTCGCCGATTTTCCAGCGCGAACATTGATGGCTCACGGGCTTCTTGCAATCCATCCGGATGCTTTCCTCTCCGCACTCTTCGATACCGACCGGAATGCGACGCTGTCCGCAGTGCGCATGCAGCGCGCGAGCCTCAAACACCCTCCGATGGCCGCGGAATGCCTACTTGAAGCATTTCTTCGGTCGGGCTTGAGGAACTTCGCGCAGCGGATTTCCGAGAATCGTCGGTCGATCTGACTCTGGCGGCCTGCGTGGCCGTTCGCTCGGGAGTGGTGCGTTGGGGCCGTTGGGGGAACTAGGCGCGGACGAAGACGGACTTGAGGTAGGAGAGCGGAGCGAACGTCGTCGGGTGGTCCGGGGGGTGGCCTCCGACATGAAGATCACGGAGCGGTCGACGGGCCTGGAGGGCCGCCCCTTTGACCGCATCGACGAAGGCATCGGTCGTCACCGGACGCGAGCACGAGCACGTGACGAGGAGCCCTCCCGGTCGCAGCACGGCGAGTCCGAGCAGCGTGAGTCGACGGTAGGCGTCGACGGCCCGATCGACTTCGTCGGCTCGCTTCGCGAACGCCGGTGGATCGAGGATCACGATGTCGAAGCGGTCGTCCATCCGTCGCATAGCCTCGAGAGCGTCGAAGGCATCGGCGACGACCGTCTTGTGTCGACAGGCGGCGATGTTCGGGTCGTCCGTGTTCAGAGCCCAGTTCGCGGACGCCTCGTCGATCGCGGGCCTCGCGATGTCGAGACTGGTGACGGAAGCGGCACCACCGGATGCGGCATGCAGGCTGAAGCCCCCGGAATAGGCGAAGGTATTCAGCACGTGCGCGCCGCGAGAGGCGGTGCCGACGCGTCGGCGGTGCTCCCTTTGATCGAGGAAGAAACCCGTCTTCTGCCCGGAGATCACATCCGCGCGGAACTTGATTCCGTACTCGTCGAAGACGATGGGCTCTTCCGGCGCCGATCCGAAGAGCATCGATCCGTCGGCGAGGTTCCCGAGTGCGGGGTCGTCCTGCATGTTGCGCGACGTGCGAAGGACCACGCGCTCGACGGCGAAGCGTCGCGTGCACACGTCGACGAGCGTCGGGAGATGAGGCGCCCATGCAGAGGTGTAAAGCTTGATCACCGCAGTCTTGGCGTACAGATCGACGACGAGACCCGGGAGACCATCGGATTCGCCGTAGACCGCTCGCCACCCCGAGTGGTGTGCGGGAAGATCGCCGCGCCGTGCCACGGAGTCGGCGATGCGGGCGTCGATCCAAGCGGCGTCGAAGCGGAACTTCCCCGTTCCGAGCATGCGAAGACGGATTTGCGAACGGCTATCCCAAAGACCGAGTCCGATCACCCGATCGAAGCGATCGAAGACGATGGCGGTGGTTCCGGTGGGGGCGTTGAACGACGCGGACTTGATTCCGTCGGCGAACACCCAAGGGTGGCCTTGCTTCACCGCGTGTTCGGCGGCGCCGGTCAGCGTGACGGCGAGGCGGCGGGTGTTCGGCGTCGATGGCGTCACGCGCAGACGCTAACCGAGAGGCGCCCACGCGACGACGCGGTCGCGTTCGCGGCGCAGATGGGCGAGGTAGTCGGCTCCGCTCATCAACACGGCGCCGAACTTCCGGATGTGCTCCGTATCCTGCTGACAGTCGATCAACGTGATGCCGGAAGCGCGTGCGCAGGCGACCATGCGAACGAACGCGACTTTCGAAGCGTCTCGCTCGGCGAAGAACATCGATTCGCCGCAGAACACCGACCCGATCTTGAGGCCGTAGAGTCCACCCACCAGTCGGCCATCACGCCAGGCTTCGAAGGAGTGCGCCACGCCGCGGTGGTATAGCGTCGTCATCGAAGCCCGCAGTGCGGGATAAAGCCACGTGTCGCGAAGCGTGCGACGCGACGGCGAGGGCGCCCCCCGCGTGACGCATCCCATGAGGACGTCTTCGAACGCGGTGTCGCGCCGGACTTCGAACCGGTTGAGCGCCGATTTGAGAGAGGACGGAACGTGAAGACGCGCGGGATCGAGGACGCATCGCGGATGCGTGAAGAACCAAAGGGTGCGTTCGCGCTCCTCGTTCCAAGGGAAGATGCCTTCGCGGTAGGCGGCAAGAAGATGGTCGGGAGAGATGCTGCCGTCGACGCCGATCAAGCCGTCGGGTTCCGCCGTCAGGGGATCGGGAAAGAGGACTTCATCGGCGGGGAGCCGCCAGATCGTCACGCCGAGGTCTCCGACGCGCGAAGGAGTGCTTCCACGCGGGCGTCGAGCGTCGCCAAGTCGGGCGAACGCAGGATGTCTTGGCGCGTCTCCGGAGAAATCGGCACCGCGACGTCGAAACGTCGCCACCACTGTTTGAGTTGGCCCAAAACGCCTTCCTCGCCTCCGGCGGCCGCCATGGCGGCCTTGTAGGCGTGGTGGAACGCGCGGACTTCGGCGGCACCGACGTTCGGAGCGATCGTCCCCCGGTCGTCGGCGAGCAGCCGCGCGAAGACCCAAGGGTCGCGGAGCACTCCACGGCCGATCATCACCGAGTCGACGCCCGTTTCGCGGCGCATGCGGCGCGCATCGTCGGGGGTGAGGACGTCACCGTTGCCGGTCACCGGAAGAGACGTCCATGCGACGACCTTCGCGAGCCATTCCCAACGCGCCGGGTGCGTGTAGCCGTCGGCCTTCGTCCGGGCGTGGACCGTCAGGCGGGTCGCGCCCGCCCCTTCGACCGCCTCCACGATGTCCCGCAACCGAGACGGGTCGTCCACGCCGAGGCGGATCTTCGCCGACACGGGCACGTCGACGGCGCGCGCGACCGCTTCGACGAGTCGTCCGACCCCGCAAGGGTCGCGAAGCAGGGCCGAGCCCGCGCAGTTGCGGAAGACGGTCGGCGCGGGACACCCGAAGTTGATGTCGACCGAAGGGGCCCCGGCGCGCACCGCGTTGACCGCCGTCGCCGCGAGCAAGTCCGGCTGGTTGCCCATGAGTTGCACGGCGACCGGGCAGCGGTCGGGCTGCGGGCCGAGTTCACGCCGGATGGTCTTCTCCGGCAGCGGCGTTTGGGAGACCCGAAGGAATTCGGTCCACGCCGCGCCGACGCCGCCGATCCCGATGATGAGATCGCGGAACACCCGGTGGGTGACCCCTTCCATCGGGGCGAGCACCCACGGCGTCGTGAATCCGAGCGGCGGCACCCTCTTCGTCGGCGATGTCGAAGCGGGTGCCGTCATTGGAGGCGATCAGCCCCCGGCCGCGAGGGCCGCGTCGACCGCCGAGAGGAGTTCGTCGCCCATGGGCTTCGCGCCCGACGCGTAGAACTTGATCGGCTGACCGTCGCGACCCACGAGGTACTTGCAGAAGTTCCATCCCGGCAGCGATCCCGTCTTCGTTCCGAGGAACTCGAAGATCGGTGATTGGGTCACGGACGGCTTCGTTTCCAGTTTGGCGAGCAGCGGGAACGTGACCCCGTAGTTCTTGGTGCAGAAGGCCGCGATCGTCGACGCGTCGCCCGGTTCCTGGCCGCCGAATTCGTTGCTCGGCGCACCGAGGAGGACGAGCCCCTTGTCCTTGCGGGACTTCCACAGGGATTCGAGGCCTTCGTATTGGCCCGTGAAGCCGCATTCGCTCGCGACGTTCACGACGAGGACGACCTTGCCCCGGAGGGTGCCCAGGTCGTAGGGCTTGCCGTCGAGGGCGGTCGCCGGAATGTCGAACAGGGACTTGTCTTTCCACTTCATGGTGAGCTCCGGGGTCTTCGGGGCTTGCTGGGCGCAGGACATGAAGATCGCGGCGATGCCCGCGAGTGCTGCTTTGAAGGCCTTGATCATGGGATGCTTCCGCTTCTCCGGCCGCGCCGGCCAGCCGTGGATCGTCTGCGCCCCGATCCATGTTCCATTATCGCACGTCTTGCTTCGGGCACCCACGAGGACGCGAGTTCTTGGAGAGGTGGGTTTCGGGCGGAATCGAGATTGTAAGGTTATGGTGGTGCGTCAGAAAGTAGATACCAAGCACTATGTCCATTGATCCGACGGAAATCGAGGACGCGGTAAGACACACGCGCGAGTCGATCAAACTGTTCGAATCCATTCGTGCTGTGAATGTGCCGCGAGCTCTCATGACGCGAGTGGTGACCCCGTTGCTTGCGACTCTGGGATGGCGGGGCGGAGATTTTGGCGACCCGCATGAAAAGGTGGGCGCACCCGACTACGCCTGCGTCACCCTGATGGCGAAAAGCAAGCCTCGCATCGTCGTTGTAGCGGTGGAATCCGCCGGGCTCGAAAGTTGGGCGGATCTCATACGTCGAGCTTCCACGTCGTTGGCACGTAGCAATCTGACATTGGGCATCGTCACGGACGGATTGGTGTTCAACATCGTCAGAATCGACTTTCAGAAGTCGCAGAGAGAAGATCTCCATCTGATTCGGAAAATCCATTTGGGTGCCGGAACTGTTGAGGCCGTCGCAAAAGCACTTCATCCGCTCGCGAAAAAGACGTTGGTCCAAAGTTCCTTTTCGATCGAGGCCGACCCGGATGCCGTCAAGGTCCGACTGGAGGCTGCGCTTGCTGATCCGGAGAAAAGGCGGAGATTCAACCGGGCAATTCTGCCTATTTTCAGGGATGTGTTTCTCGGCGCGCGAGATGTCGAGGGTAAGGCGGTTGGGGAACTCTTGGAGCGCGTGAAGTGGTCGATCGCGGGTCAGGAGATTCGAGTTGCGGAGGGACCCGACACCGGAGTAGCCCGACGAACCGTAGCGGACGGATTAGTTCCCAAGGCAGCGCCCATTCAGTTGGGATTGGAATTGAAGGAGATGGTGCG
>CAIWVZ010000323.1 GCA_903916245.1 uncultured Planctomycetota bacterium
CCATGCGGGCGCGAAGGGCGCGCCGACGCCGCTCCGAGTCGCGCGCCAACGCGTCGATGATCGCCGCACTCAGCGATTCGACGTCGTCGGGAGCGGCGAGCCACCCCGTCTCTCCCTCGTCGACGATTTCGGGAATGCCGCCGACACGCGTCGCCACGACGGGGCAACCCGACGCCAGCGATTCGAGAACCGACATCGGGCAGTTGTCGCCGAGCGTCGGCAACACGGAGAGATCCGCGGCGGCGAAATGAAGCGGTACCACGTCGGCATCGACCGACCCGAGAAATCGCGCCCCCTCGGGAGCCCCGTGACCGTGTACCGACCCGAGGACGTTGAGACGTGCCTCGGGAAATGTCGGACGCACGAGATCGCTCCACGCTTCGAGCAAGACGTGAATTCCCTTGCGACGATCACCCGGTGCGTACATGTTGGCCGCCGCGACGACCAAGGGGCCGGGACCTTCGCCGATGAACGCGCGGGCTCCAAGCCGCGGGCGGAACCGCTCGAGATCGACCCCGTAGGGAGCGACGACGTCCGGAAGTTCCGCCAAGGCGGTTTTCGCGCAGCGTTCCTTCATCCACGCGGACGGCCAGACGATGGTGACACGATCGGCCCCGAGTTTGCGATGAGCATCGACGAGAGCCTTCCACGCGGACTCGCGACGACGACGTTCGACGATGCGATAGGTGGAGACTGGACGCTTCCACACCGGAACATCGGGACACGCCCAACACCAGGCGTTGTGATCGCACGTCCAACAGGCTTCCGTGAACGAGTTCACGGGATACGTGTCGTGGACGGTAAAAACGACCGGGGCGATCTCCGCCATAGGCGCCGCTACTTCGGGTCCGTAGGCGTTGTAAAAACAATGCGCATGGATGACGTCGGGGCCGAAGGCGCGAAGCCCCTTCAGCAACGTGTCCGCATCCGGGGCCTCCGCGGACGGCGCGGACCAAACGGCGTGTCCTTCGGCGCGAACGGCCGCTTCGAGCGCCCGGCACACGGCCGTCGCGCCGCCGCCCTCGTGCTGATTGACGAACGCGATCCTGCGCGTCGCCATCAGACGTGATGCCCCGCAACGCGGTTCCAGATCTTCCAAAGACCGCGATTGCCTTGGCGGTTGGACATGGGCCCGAGGAACTGCACCAAGTTCTGCGTGAAGGCGAACGGCACGGCCTTCAACATCCACCACGCTTTGGCGGGAAGCGACAAATCCGAGTCGTCGAGAACCAAACGCCAGAATCGTCGCGTCGCATTCCCAGAATACGTGAACACGTCGCGCAGCCGCGGTGCGAGACAGGTGCCGAACAGGTTGTTGATGTTCTGCATGTCCAAATAGCAGCGGCGAAACTCGTACCACATCGTGTTGTCGTGTGAATGAACGACCGCGACGCGCGGCTCCATCACGATTTTTGCGCGAGCGAGGATGGCGGCCTTCGCCCACGTGACGTCTTCGCCGAACTTGCGGCGCACGAACGGATGTTCGAGCGCGAAGGATCGACGCACCGCCGACGCGACGTTGTCGAATTGGGCGGTCAACCAACGTTCGGTCGGATGGAGTCGCCAAAAGCCTTCCGGTGCATCGGCAACCTGACGCACGGACGGCGTTCCGCCGCCCTGCACCCATCCGCGGATGCGCTCTTTCATGAAAGGGCTGCAATCGCTTCGAGGGATCTGATTGCAGAACACGCCCGCGACCTCCGGATCGGCGAAATGCTGGACCATGGTGGCGAGCCACGTCTCGGACGCGGGCGTCGCATCTTGGACCGTGAGCACGACGATGGATCCCGCGGCTTCGTGGACGGCACGGTTGCGCGTCAATCCGTGATCGAACTGGTGATTCGCAATGGTGATCACGCGGGCACCCGCCCGCGTGCACAGATCCACGGTGCGGTCGCGCGATCCGGAGTCGATGACGAGGAGTTCGTAGTCGAAGGGCGTCCGTTGGCGGGTGAGCACCGCCAAGACTTCATCGAGCCATCGCTCTCCGTTCCACGTCGGAATGAACACCGTGACGTGCGGCGGCGACGCTGCCGGATGTCGAACAAACCCCATGACCGCATCCTACCCCGAACCCGACGCTCGACACGGCGTCTCGAGCCGTCAAGTATCGACGGGCCTCAGACTTCCGACGAAGCGACGTCGAGAGCGATCTTCACCATGTCCCGGAAAGACGTTTCACGCGCCGACGCGTCGAGTTTCTCTCCGGACACGATGTGGTCCGAAACCGTGAGCAGGGCGAGAGCCCGCGCGCCGTTCTCCGCCGCGACACCGTAGAGGCCGGCGGCCTCCATCTCGACGCCGAGCATGCCGTAGCGGGCCATCCGCTCGAACATCCCGTCTTCGACCGAATAGAAAAGGTCGGCGCTGAAGACGGTTCCGACTTTGACCGGAATCCCGAGGCGCTCCGCGCTCTCGACCGCGCGTCGCGTCAGCCCGAAGTCGGCGACGGCCGGGAAGTCGTGGCCGTTGAATCGCATCCGATTCACTTTGGAATCCGTCCCGGCGCCCGTCGCGACGATGACGTCCCGAAGATGGACGTCGGGACGCATCGCGCCGCAACTACCGACGCGGATCAACGCACGGCATCCGTATTCGCGGATGAGTTCGGTCGCGTAGATCGAAATCGACGGGATGCCCATCCCCGACCCCATGACGGACACGGGATTCCCGTCGTAGGTCCCCGTGTAGCCCAACATGTTCCGCACCGAGGTCACGAGTCGCGGAGAGTCCAAGAACTGTTCGGCGATGAACTTCGCCCGGAGCGGGTCGCCCGGCATGAGTACCACGGGCGCGAAATCACCTTTGGCGGCGGAAATGTGCGGCGTCGTCATGGGGCGCCATCCTACCCGCTCGAGGGAGGGTGTCAGGTATCGCGGCGACGATGCGTTCGGCGCGACTTCCGCTGCCGACGTCCGGCGCGCGATCCACCGCCGTTCGACTCCACGGGTCCGAACACGTCGGAGGGTGACGGCGCTTCGGGTTGCGTAGGTCTGGCGATGGGAGCGGGCTTCACGACGGCCGCCGGCGCTCCGCGACGCCCGTCGGTCTTTTCATGACGCGGCTTCGGCACCACGGGATCGGCCTCCCACGCCACGTCGACGCCTTCGCCCTGCGCCACCACGACGACGTCACCGATCGGACGCCCCTCGCGATCGGACAAAGTCACTTTCAGCGAACCGTCCGTCGCATCGGTACGACTGACGCGCACACCACCGTCTCCCGCGCGGACCTTCAAGTGCGCGGTGCGCTTGTCCCATCCCTTCACAGGGAAAGAGGGCGGTGCCACGACGAGCGACCCCTGTCGAGCCCCCGACAGCGCCATCGCACGGTCGTACAAACCGAGAAGTTCTTCCGCGTAGGTGTCGATCGACTTCACCACGTGGGCGCCCTGCGACAACTTCACGCGCAGTCCGTCGTCTTCGATCAGTTGGATCAGGCGATCGGCCAGATCGCGCGCATCGCCCGGGCGGAAGAGAAGGCCGTTCTCTTCGCCGTCGAGAGCTTCGCGCATCGCTCCCAAATCCGACGCGACGACGGGAACCCCCGCCATCAAGCCTTCGCGAATCGTGAGGCAGAACGTCTCCCACCAAAGCGAAGGCACCACGAGGATGTCGAGATTCGCCAAGATGCGGGGAAGATCGGCGGGCTTGTACGGACCTTCGAAGAAGATGTTGCGCTGGCCGATGCTGCGAGCCTTCAGACGATCGACGTAGGTCGTGTCGTCGTGGAACGCGAACCCTTCTCCGTGAATGTGGAGTTCGATGTCGGCGCGCCCGAGCATCTTGAAGGCGTCCATGAGGACATGGACCCCCTTCACCGGAATCACCGAGCCGATGTAGCCGATGCGCTTCACCGGGCGCGGGTGGCGCATCGCGGCCGCGTTGCGGAAGGGCCCGTGGTCGAGGCCGTGCGGGAGGGCCACGATGCGATCGGCGGGGATGGGGAATTCGAGCATGCGCTCGCGGTGGTATTCGGACGGCGTCACGAGAACGTCCACGAGTCCGAGGATGTACTGCAGATGGCGGTCGAACGCCGCGAGATTGGACGGCGCCAACTTCCCGCGCGGATCGACCTCGGTCGGTTCCGCCGCGCGATTCGAAAAGAACTGCGGCCAGATCCCGCCGAGGCAGTGGAAACACAGATTGCGATCCACGTTTTCGCAGAGATCGAGTTCCTTGGTCATCCGCTGTCCGCGCGGACAGACGGTCCAGAAGTCGTGGAGAGTCATGACCAAGGGCAGACCGCCGGCCTTGATCGTCTCCACGATGGTCGTCGAAAGGCCCGTCAGGTGATGGATGTGGACCAAGTCGGGACGGAAATCGACAAGTTGACGTTCGAACTCTTCGTGGACCCGCTGGTTCTTGTAGATCCACGGGAACGACGACGATTCCGCATAGAGGTTGTTGATGCGAACGACCTCGATGCCGTCGACCTCCGTCTTCGTCACCGCGAAGTCGGGCTTCGACGCGTCTCCTTCACGCGCGACGACGCGGACCGCATGCCGACGCGCGAGGACCTTCGCCAACGCGGCGACATGCGTTTCGGTTCCCCCCTTTCCATCGGGTAGGTATCCGTGCAGCGCAAAAAGGATTCGCATCGACGCTTCCCCTCCCCCGGGGAATCGGACCAACGGTGCCGCCGTCGATCGGCGGCGACATGGTAACCCAAAAGACGCCGCGTTCGACATCTATCCTCGGGTGTTCGGACAAGGTTAAGATTCTAGGTCCCACCGACTTCCACACCTTCGGTACGTCCCCAGCCCCGCGACACGGCCCCATGCGCATCCTTCACGTCTCCCACGAGCTCCCCCCCTACGAACTCGCGGGCACGGCCATCTACACCTGGCACATCGCCAAGGCCCAAGCGGCCAACCACGAGGTCTTCGTCTTTTCCCGACTTCAAGACCCCCACGTCGAACCCTACCGGGTCCACGACGAGGTCCGAGACGGCTGCCGCATCCGGTTCGTCAACCGCGCGGACCTCGAATGGTCGCCCCTCGACCATTCCTACGAAGACCCGAAAATGCGGGGAATTTTCGCCAATTTCCTCGATGAGACGAAACCCGAGGTGGTGCACTTCCAGCACGTCGTGGGTCTCGGCGCGGGTGTGATCGAGGAAGCACGCTCACGCGGCATCACCGTAGTGATGACGCTGCACGACTTCTGGGCGATGTGCCCGATGGGCCAGCGGATGTGCTACTCCGACTGGTCGATCTGTGATCCGATCAATTTTGCCAAATGTGGACCTTGCGTGTTCGGCGCAGGGCATCCCGACACCCACGCCGACGCACCTCTCTACATCGAGCCGACACCGCCTCCGAAGGTCGAGGCCCCGTTCGAAGAACGTCGGGCGCTCCACTATCAAGCCCGCGTCGCGGCCACCCCCGGCCGCATCGCGCGGCGTCCCCGGGCCTGGGCCGAGTCTTGGGTCGAGGCCGCCAACGATGCGATCTGGGGTGGTGGCGCAAGCACGTCGGTCGCCGAAACGAACCCGTTCGTGGTGCGCTATCGCCGCATGCAGCAGGTGCTCGGCCTCACCGATCTCCTCATCACCCCCTCGGCCTTCCTCCGCGACGAGTTCGTGAAGCATTTCGGCGTCCCGAGGTCGAAAATCGTCCATTCGTCGAACGGGATGGACTTCTCCTACGTGGAACGACTCGCAAAGACCCCCTCACCCAAACTCCGGATCGGCTTCGTCGGGTCAATCATCAAGACGAAGGGCGTCCACACCCTGGTGGACGGATTCCTCGCCGCGGCGGCGGGACGCAACGACCTCGAGCTCCACGTCCACGGCGCGCCGAATCGCTGGAGCGGCGACTACCTCGACGACCTCAAGCGGCGGGCCGCGACCAATCCGAACGTCGTCTTCCACGGCCGATTCGACAATCGCCGTATCGGTACCGTCCTTCAGAACATCGACGTCTTGGTCCTCCCCTCGATCTGGTTCGAAAACGCCCCGCTCACCTTGAACGAGGCGGCCATGAGCGGAACACCCATCCTCGTTTCCGATCGCGGAGGCATGCTCGAGTTCGTCAAGGCGAACAACTACGGATGGACCTTTACCCTCGGTGATCCCAAGGATCTCGCCTCGAAGATCCGCATGTTGGCCGACGATCGGTCGCTCGTCCCGAAGCTCGCGGGCGCCCCTCCGAAGATCAAACCCGTCTCCGCCAACGCGGAAGAACTGTTGGTGGTCTACCGACGCCTTCTCGACAAGTCGTGGAAGACGCCGGTAACCACCTCCGTCGGACCGGCCGACACGTTCATCGTCCGATGATCGCCACGCGTCTCGTCGCCATCGTCGGCCTCGCCGCCGCACTCGCGGCGCAAGGGACGATGACGGTCACGACCGCGAAGGAATCGATGACGCTGCCGTGGAAAGACGACACCGTCTTCGCCGAGATCCTGAAAGGGCTCTCCGATCGCGGCGGCGGCACGATCGCGTTCTCGGAAGGGACGTTCGTGTTCGACCGCGGCGTCAACATCCAGGGCGTCAAAGGACTGACGCTGACCGGGGTTCCCGGAGCGACGATTTGGAAGTTCCGCGCCCTCGACGAGTGGGGCAAGATCAAGACGACGTCGGCGGTGAAGATCTCCGACAAGAAGCTCGTCGTCGACAACCCCCAATACATCGTCGCCGGACGCCGCTATCAGGCGTACTACCCCGACCAGCGGGGCGGTCGCTGCGTCGAGATGGCGGTGAAGTCCGTCGTCGACCCCGGAGTGACTCCGGGCGCCATCACGTTGGGGTTCGTCAACGCGACGCATCCGGGCCTTACCGAGATCCCGGCCGGAGCGTGGATCGTCCCCGAGATCAACTTCATCGACGGATGGATCCTCTCGGATATCACGGTAAAAGGCATCACCTTCGACGGCGGACAGGATCCGAGGTCGCTGACGATCGACGGCAAGCCGTATACGACGGGCCACACGACCCTCTCGGGGCTCGTCTTCCGCGCCCCCTACAAAGACCGCGCGAAGAAGCCCGCCGGACGTAATCTTCGCGTCGAACAGTGCGTGTTCCGCAACCTCGCGGGGCGCGGCTTCGTCGCCTACAACACGGAAGGCATCACCGTGAAGGGCTGCTTGTTCGACGGCGTTCGGACGGAGGCTTGCGAGATCGACCACTGGTGCGACAAGGCGGAGATCCGCGACTGCACCTTCAAGGGCGGCTTCAGCGGCGTCCAACTCAACGACTGCAACGGCGTCACCGTCGCAGGGTGCACGTTCGAATCGGTCGGCATCGGCGTGAACGGCCTCGACGCGATGAAGGACCCGCTCACGAACAAGGACTGGATCATTGAAGGCTGTTCGTTCAAAAGCCTCGAGACCGCCGTGCGCCTCGACGCGAACGTCATGCGCGTCGCCCTGCGCCGCAATACTTTCGTGCGTCCGGGAAAGACGGCGCTCGAACTTTTGGGTTCGGAAATCACCGTCGACGAGAACATCTTCGAAGGATGTGGACCGACTCCTTGGGGAACGGCGACCGACCGTGTGAAGGCGGACCGCAACACGGTCCGCTGACGACTACTTCAACGTCACCTTCGGTGCGGTGAGGATCACTTCTTCGCGCAATCCCGCCCAGTCCCGGATCGCGAGCAACACCGGCGTCCAGTCGCCGGGTTTCTCGGGGAACATCCCAGGGACCGACAGGGTCGCATGCGCATCCGGTTCGAGACCGCCCACCGGAAGACGCGTCTGCACCAATCGCTGCCCGCGACTGCGTGTTCCATCGGGTCGGTCGTAGCGCCATTCGAGCACGAAGGCGTCGGGGCATTCGCCACCGCCGAGCCGCACACCGGAGGTGTTGGTGATTTTCAACGTCGCCGTAAACAAGCGTCCTCGATCGAGAATCGGAACCGCGAAGTCACCCGCCGGTTCACCCTTGAACACCGCGATACCTTTCGGCACTTCCGGCATCAGGCTGGCGAGGCGGTCGCGCGGCGCCACCCCCGCACCCGCCACCGACAGGTAGCGATCGGCGCACTTGGCGAGCAATTCCGGATTACCGATGGAACGAGCCGTACGGATACCGAGCCACCAGGCATGCCCGAGGAGCGGATCGTCGCTCGCGTCGAGATCGGCGAAGAACCCGGCGGCCAAACGCCCGTCGCCGTAAAGCAACGCGCTGCGGACGCCCTCGAGGACTTCGTCGACATGCTTGCGTCGTACGTTCTCGTCGGGCTTCAGTCGTTCGGTAAGCGCGGCGCTCGCGACTTTGGCGACCCGAGGATCCGTGGACCTGCTGAGCAACAAGAGCGAAGCGCGGGCGTCGGGGCCGTCCGCGACGGAAAGTGCCGCTTCGAGGAGGGCTCCTTGAACCCACGGCGTCGAGAGCGTCGAACGCATCGTCGACGCTTGCAATCGCAGCGGGGTCGGATCTTTCAGCGACGCGAGTCCGAAGATCGCCTCGCGGAGACGACCGACGTGCTCGATATCGAGAGCGGCGAGCAACAACGGACGCCCGCGGGCGTCTCCGAGGGCGGCGAGTCCTGCGGCGGCGGTGATACGCGCCTCGATGGGACCCGCCTCGAACGCGACGTTCAGATCGGAACGACCCGAGTCGTCTCCTTGATAGGCCAACCAGTGCGCGACACGGAGTCTCAGATCGCCGTGCGTGATGCGCTCGCGCATGGCCGCGAGAAGCGGTGCGTCTTCCTTCCGGTTCGCGAACATCGTGATGCGAACGAGCTCTTGGGCGCGAGCCGACCCGGGGTCGATCGAGCGCAATTGGGGTCGTGCCCACGCGAGGAACGCTTCGAGCGCCGGAAGACCGAGACGGTCCTGCTTGGTCGAATCGAGGAGGATCGCATCGGAATTCAAAATCGCGAGGATCTGGTCCAACGCGTCGTCGGTCGCTTTGACGTCGTTCCCGGAAGCGATGCCGACCAATCGCTTGAAGCGAACGTCGATGGACTCGATCTCATCGGCGGACGCCGTCGAAGACGCGCCCCACGTCGCGTCGATGCGCGCATCCACCGCCCGCATGATCGCCCGTAGTTCGAGACAGCGCATATCCGACATCGACCAAAGGTTCGAAGTTTCTCCCGGATCCTTGGCGAGATCGAAGAACTGATAGGTACGATCGTGCGGCAACCAGATCAGTTTCGAGTCGCCGCGCCACACCGCGCGTTCCCACGAACGCGGGACCTTCGACGCGGATGCGGCGCGCTCGGAGTACGCCCAGTCCGGCCATGTGGCCGCGATGTTCGTCATGAGCGGCGTCAGCGGACGTCCCATCCGAGGCGGCTTCGATTCGAGTCCGAGGATCGACAAGACCGTCGGGGTGATGTCCGAAAGCGTCGCCCACTGCCGAATCTCCTTCGGGGCAAGCCCGGGGACGTGGACGATCAGCGGAATCCGCACCTGGTGCTCGTAAAGACTCGCGCCGTGCTCGCGGTTGTTGTGTTCACCGAAGCCTTCGCCATGGTCTCCGAAGACGACGATGATGGTCTTGTCGCGCTCCCCGGCACGTTCGAGCCGCTCGAGGAGTTTGGCCACCTGGGCGTCGGCTTCCGCGATCTCGGAGTCGTACGCGTCGATCGGGCGGCGACCGAAATCGCGACCCACATGGAAGTGATACGGGGCATGCGGCTCCATGTAGTGAACCCACATGAACCAAGGCTTGTCCGCCGCGAGTCGACGGTCGAGCATGCCGACTGCGCTCGCGGTCACTTCTTCCCCCGTTCGTTCCTCGACGTTCTTGTCGGGATTGAAGCGGTCGAAACCCTTCTCGAGGATCTTGAACTTCGGGGCACCCTGAACGGCCGGATGGAATCCGGTGACTCCCATCGTCTCGCGTCCGGTTCCCTTCATCACTTCCGCGAGCATGAACTGCTCCGGAACGGGGAATTGGACGTTGAATTCCTTCGCGTAGGCGGGTGTGACGCGCGCGTAGAGACCGGACATGGACGCGCTGTAGCCCATCGACGATGCCGGGACGGGCGCGACGGCGCGGCGGAACCATGCCGAGGATTTCGCCAAGGCGTCGAGCGTCGGCGTCGTCGGACGCGGATAGCCTTCGCACGACATGTGGTCGGCGCGCATCGCGTCGATGGCGATCATCAACACGTTGAAATCGCGTCGCTTCGGAGCGGCCGCATCAAGCGCGGCGGCGAGGGCCTTCGGGTCGTAGCGCGCATCGAGATCGACCGCGATGTTTTCGACGTCCGGCAACTTCACGGGAGCGAGGCGCTCGAGAACCGTCGCCTCGAGGGCGCCGATCGCGCGAATGATGCCCGGCACCGGTTTTGTGAGAATCACGCCGCGGGCACGGTCGGTAGCGGTTGCATCGCGGCGCACCCACACCGGGCCGGCAACCGCGGCGGCGGCGACGAAAACCGTCAACACGACGGCGCGGCCGAAAGTCGCACCACGACCGACACCCCACCACCAAAGCACCAACGACGGGCCGAACCAAAGGAGGAACGCGAACTGAAGTTTGAGTTGGGGATACGCCGCGAGGTACTGCTGGTCGAGTTTCGCCGCGACGATGGACACCCCGACGACGGCAACGCCGAAGACGAAACGCCAAGCGAAGCGCGCGCGATCCACCGAGGCGAAAATCGAAGGTAGAGCAAGAATCGCCAGAGCACCGCCGATGCGGAATCCCCATTCGGCGACGTTCACCCACGACTGGGACCGGATCCACACCCCGTCGAACAGGTCGCGGTTCACCCATTCGAAGGCGACGACGACCGGCACTACGGCGATCAATCGCCCAAGAGAAGGATTCGCGGCGCGTCCGATGGTCCCGGCGACCGCCACGAGAACGGCCGACGCGAGTCCGAACATGACCGCACACGCGAGACCGACACCGCCGGCGTAGATCCACGCTCCGGGGGCGCTCACGCCCGCCATCGCGAGGGCGATCGCCGAGCCGACGACGCCACCCGCGAGGGCGGCCGTCAACCATCGAGAGGCTCCCCCCGGACGGGGTTCGGTTTTGGCGGTTTCAAAAGGATCGGTCATGGCGAGGGACGTACCGTCTCCGAATCATCGGACATCCATTAACCTGAGATCAAGCACGCCGCCGAATAAAAACCCGAACCTGTCACTTTGGATCCGTCGACCCAACCCTCGATAAGATCCCGGGTTACCACGATGACTACCCCCGACCGCCACGACGATCTCTCACGCCGGACGTTCGCCATCATCGGCGTGCTCCTCGTCGCCCTCAGTGCCTGGCTGCGCTTCATGTTCGCCAACTTCGGGTACTTCTCCGACGGCGATCAGAGTGCCATCGCGTACGGCATCGCCTCGCTCGTGCGCGGCACGAACGGACGTCTCTACAACTACCCCGAGCAGGTCGGGTACTACGAGACCGCCAAGTGGCTGTTCGACATGTTCGGCTCGTCACTTGTTCAAATCCGTGACATCTGTATCGGCATGGGTGCCACGGCCGCCACCGGCATCGGAGCGTTGGTTCTGTTTCTTTTCCCGGAACACCTCTCACGGCGGGTGCGCCTCCTCGCGTCTGCGTTCGTACTCCTCTCTCCCGTGTTGTGGAAGTTGGCGCAATACGGGAACACGGCGTTGCCGTCCTGCTTCTGGATCATCGCGGCCTTCGTCGCGACGCAATTCCGTACACGCTGGACCGACGTCGCCGCGATCCTGCTCTGGGGCATCGGCCTCTCCTACCGCGCCGACGCCATCCTCGTCGCACCGGCGCTCGCCGCCTGCTTCATGTACCGGGAAGGCGGTCGCCTCCGCAACGGCATCCTCGGGCTCATCGCCTGCGGCTGCGTCTTCGTCGGGGTCAAACTCATCGTCGAATACGGTGCCGGCGTGTCGGGGGCGAGTTCGTCGCTGCTGGCGGTGATGTTCAACACCACCCAACGCGGCCACCACCTCACCTACGTGTTTTGGGGTATCGGTCCGGTGATCCTCGCGTTCGTCGCCGCGGGCTGGCCGAGCTTGTCGCGAGGGGCGCTTTGGAAGATCCTCGCGCTTTGGGCGGCCGCCCCGTTCGTGTTCTATTTCGCGTGGTCGACGACGCCTCGCTACTACATGTTGCTCGTCGTTCCCGCCGCGATCGTCGCCGCCCTCGGGTTCGATGCAATTTGGAAAGGCCTCGCGGCCGCCGCGGCCTGGATCCGCTGGCCCGCTCGCGTCCTCACCGTGGCGATCGCCTTGGCGCCCCTCAACTTCACACTTTCGGAAGCCCTTCCCGGCGACCTCGACGACTGGCAAACGCCGCAGATGTACCAAACGGGCGACGGCCCTCATTACTACGGCGCGCTGCTCAACGACCACCGCGTGAAGGACCCGTTCCGCGGATTGCCGATCGACGCCGCCGCGCAGGAACTGGCGACGATGGTCGCGAACCGCGCCGACAAGTTCGAGTGGTGGATCGTCATCAACGATTACTGGGACGACGTCTACGTCTCGTCCTTTTACCTCGTCAGCGACGTCCGCAGGACCTTCTCCGAGTCGAACGGATACGTCCTTCGTATCGGAAGTCTGACGGTGCAATTCCTGACGCGCAGCGAGGCTCTCACCTGCTACAACGCCGGAGAGGCGGGCAAGAAGATGATGAACCGTCTCGTCTCGGCGGATCGCGTCTTCCGACCGCTGCGCGCGGAAAACCGCGTCAACGACATGACGACGGAGCGCTTCACCCGCAACGGGGTGAAGGTGATCTCTCCCGCCGGCGCCGCCTTGACGGAACTTTCGTTCCCCAACCCCCCCGCCGCCGCCACGCGCGCCGCGTCGCAACCGACGTCGCGTCCCGCTTCGCGACCGGCAACCCGCCCGACGACACCGAAGTAACCCGCCGATGAATGCGGAGGACTGATAGGATGGCCGATCCATGAAGATTCTCATGGTCGTCCACGGCTTTCCGCCCGAATGCAGCGGGGGTACCGAGTCCTACCTCCTCAAACTGACGAAGGAGTTGCGGGGCCGACGCCACGACGTTCGCGTCCTGACAGGATCCCACGAGGGTCGTCCGGAAGTCACCGTCGTTCCTTTCGAACACGACGGTGTGCCCGCGTTCCGCCTCCACCGCAGCGGCTTGTTCGTCGACAACTGGGACAAGTCGTGGGCTCCGGAAATCGAACCCGCGATCGACGGAATCCTGAAATCGTTCCGCCCGGACATCGTTCACGTCCACCATTGGATCCGACTCTCGCGACATCTCGTCGAGATCTTCCATGATCGCGGGATCCCGTGCGTCGCGACGCTTCACGATCTGTGGACCACCTGCCCGATCGCGTTCCGCGTTCGCGACGGTGCGATATGCACGCGAGACGCCGGTGCCGCGTCCTGCCACGATTGTGCTCCGCATGCCACCGAAGCGAGCGACGCCGAAAACGCGGAGGCGCTCGATCTCTTCGCCGCGGATACCGCGAACGACGTCTCTCTCGCGCGACGCGTGATCGTACCGACGAACGCCCATCGTCATACGGTCGCACGGCGTCTCCCCGGAATCGATGGACGCCTACGCGTCATCCCCCACGGGTGGATCTCGGGCGTCGGACGCACCCCCGACCGAAAACGTCCGGGAGCGGACGTGCTGCGCCTCGGGCACTGGGGCCATCTCTCCAAACTCAAAGGAGTCGACATCCTCCTCGACGCGCTGTCGATGCTCGGTGATGCGACACGGGCCAAGGTCCACCTCGATCTCTTCGGCGAGGCGGTCTACCCGAACGAGCGTCCCGAGATCGAAGCCCGAGTCGCGAAGCTCCCGGTGACGTGGCATCGCGGGCCCTTCAAGCCCGAGACCCTGATGGAGGTCCCGATGGACCTCGCGGTGATTCCGTCACGCTGCTCCGAATCGCATTCGTTCGTCCTCGACGAAGCGTTTCTTCTCGGGCTTCCCGCGATCGTTCCGAACGTCGGTGCCCTCGCCGAACGCGTCGGCGGCGCCGGTGCCACCTTTACCCACGGCGATCCGGCGAACCTCGCGGGGATCATCACGGATGCCGCCGAAGGACGCCTCGACCTCGACGCGTGGCGCAAGAGTATCCCGCGCCCGCGCGCCTTTTCGGACCACGCGTTGGCGATCGAAAGTCTCTATCGGGAAACGGTCGGCATGGCCTCCCCGCTCGCCACCACACCCGCATCGCTCCGCTCCCGTCGCACCTCGTTCCTTTCCCGTAAGGTCGAAACGCGCAACGCAACCCTCGACCATATGCGAGGCTCGCTCGCGAACGCGAAATCGGATCTCGAGCGTGCCGGCGCCGTCATGGCGGAGATGGAGCACTACCACAAGGAAAAAGACAAGGTCATCGATTGGCTGAAGTCGCAGACCGCGGAGCTCGATCAACTGCGCCAAGAACGCAGCACGACCAAGGCTCAGTACGAGAATGCCGTCGCCGCGCTCGAGGACACCACGCACCAGCTTCGACTCGAATTGGCGAACACCCGCCGAGATCATTCGGAAACGGTCCACCAACTCGAATCGCTGCTCGGCGATTACAAGATCGAAAACCAAGCCTACATGCAACGCCTCGCGTCGAAGGATCGACTGCTCGACGACGTGGCGAAGGCCCTCGACGCACAGACTCGCGACAAGGAAGAACTCGGAAAGAACCTCCTGCTCGCCCTCGCGACGAATGCGACGTTGGAACGCGCGTTGGGCGAATTGCGCAACTTCACGTCCTTCGACCGATCGGAAATCGATGCTCTCGACGCGTCCCAATCCGATCGACCGCCGGCGGCGATCGCCGCGCACGTCGCCATCGTCGGCGAACTCGAAGCACGCGTCCACGCGATGACGCAACGCACGTTGCGACTCGAATCAGAACTCACGCAAAGAACGCAGCACCTCGAAGAGGCCATCCGAACCGTCGGGATCGCCGCCGACCATCGCGCAAAACTCCAAGGGGCCATGGACGACCTCGACGCCGCCCACCGGCAACTCGGTGCGGACTTCACCGCGCTCAAGCGCGAATCGGAGATTGCGATCGAAGAACACCGCGCGGAACTCGCACGTCGCAGCGAACTCACCATGGAAATGGGACGTGCGCTGCGCACCCTCGAATCGCGGCTGGACGGATTGGCCCGCATGCGTGCGGAAGAAGCCACGAACCGCGCGACCACGAACGACACGATCGTCGCATCGAGATCCGAAGGGTCGCTCCTCTCGCGTCTCCTCGGAGGCAAGAGCAAGGCGCCGGCGACGCCGGACGTGCCCGATCGCCTGAAGGTTCTCTTCATCCTCCATCAGTTCCTGCCGAAGCACGTGGCGGGCACCGAGGTTTACACCGCGAACTTGACGCGCGCGCTACGCGAACGCGGACACGAAGCCGTCGTGCTCTGCTGCGAGGCGCATCACGACAAATCACCGTTCACGCGCTTGCGCCGCGAGATGGAAGGGATGACGATCCACGAAGTGGTGCAGAACTACACGTGGGAATCGTTCGAAGCCACCTACAACTGCCCTCCGATGGAAGGCATTCTCGAATCGGTTCTCGACGAGGAGCGCCCCGACGTCGTCCACGTCCAGCACCTGCACTACTTCTCCGCCGGTTTCTTGAAGATCATCAAGGATCGCGGCATCCCGATCGTCTATCACCTGCACGACTACATGCTGCTCTGCCCCCGCGACGGTCAGATGCGGCGCGCGGACGGGGAGATCTGCGATAAGCCCATCCCGGAGAAATGCGCGGAGTGCATCGCGCATCACAAACTCGACAACGCGGTCATTCCCTTCTCGCTGCGCCCCTACCACCCCGGACTGGCACCCCTGTCTCCGGAGGGCCGGGAGGCGGCGATGCGCGCCGAAGTCGGAATCGACCCCTTCGATACGGGAGCCACCCTTCCGATCCCCATGTACGCCCAAGCGATCATGCGCCGTCTCGACGCGTGGAAGGATGCGGCGAAGCATGTCGATCTCTTCGTCTCGCCGAGCCGCTTTCTTCGCGACATGTTCGTGAAGGAGGGGATGGCCGCCCCGGAGAAGATCGTCTTTTCCGACAACGGTCAGGACACCTCGCGCTTCTCCGACATCGGCCACGCGGATTCGGACGGTCGTCTGCGGATCGGTTTCATCGGGTCGATCGCGGAGCACAAGGGGATCCATGTGCTCATCGACGCGATGAACGGTCTTCCGCACGACCTACCCGCCGAGTGCGTGATTTGGGGTGACGGCCGCGCCTTCATCGAATACACCGAATCCTTGAAGGCACGCATCACGCATCCGCGCACGCTGCTGAAGGGCCCGTTCGACCCTCACGCGGTCGCGGCCGTGCTCAGCACGGTCGACGTCCTCGTCGTTCCGTCGCTTTGGTACGAAAACTCCCCGCTCACGGTGCACGAAGCCCAGATGGCGGGCGTGCCCGTCATCGCCTCCGACATCGGTGGACTTGCGGAATACGTCGTGGAAGGACGCAACGGGATGCGGTTCCACACGGGTGACGCCGACGACCTGAGGAAGAAGCTTCTTTGGTTGCTCGAAGACACTCACCGCGTGCGCGGCTTCGACTTCGCGACGATTCCGATCAAGGACATCGCGCAGGACGCCGCCGAGACGGAGGCTCGCTACAAGGATCTTCTGCGCAACCGTCCGATGCGCGTCTAGGACTTGCGGACAAGCCGCGCCATGTAGCCGCCGTCGCGCCCTGTTTCGTGCGGCCAAAACGTCTTGTCTTCGACCAACTCGAACGCGCCCGGATGGTCGAGAAGGAACGCATCGACCGTCCCGCGGTTCTCTTCCTTCAGGATGCTGCACGTCGCGTAGACCAACACGCCTCCGGGTTTCACGTATGCCGCGGCGCGCTTCAGAATCGCTTCTTGAAGCGTGACGACTTCGTCGACCGCCTCTTCGTTGAGACGATCGCGCGCCTCGATCCGCTTCATGAGGACGCCGGAATTGGAACACGGCGCGTCCACGAGCACACGGTCGAAGACGCCCTCGGGCATTCGCGTGCCTTCGAGGCCCAACGACGCCGTCGTGACGTTGACGAGTCCGAGCCGCTTGGCGTTTTCACGCAACGTCGCGAGACGCACTTCGCTGATGTCTCCCGCGACGATCGACGCTTCCGGGGCGAGTTCCGCGAGATGCACCGTCTTGCCGCCGACCCCCGCGCAGAGATCGAAAATGCGATCACCGGACTTCGGATCGACGAACGGCGCCACCGAAGCCGCCACGAAGTCCTGTACCGAAACGATTCCCTCGCGGATGGGAGCGAACTTGCCGACGTCCCCGTCGAAAGCGATTTCGAAGACCGGACCGAGATCGCGGGTGATCGTGCCCTTCGCGGCGACGACGGCCGCGCGGGCGCTTTCCGCAGTGCCCTTCGCGGCGTTGTGGCGCACGGCGATGGGCAACGACGTGTTCAACGCTCGTAGGACCGTTTCCGCATCGTTCGGACGTTCTGCGACCAAAAGTGCGGCGAACCAAGGAGTGACCGAATAAGCGAGCGAGAGCCATCCCGGCAGGTCCTCCGCCGGATCGGGCATCACCAGTCCCTCGACGCGCTGACCACCCTCGAGGGATGTCGGAACGACGTCGCGCGGGCGTGCCGCGACGACGGACGCGTCCACGGGGGTCAGCGCGGTGCCCATCTTGCGCAGCACGGCGTTCAGGAAGCCGCGACGCTTCATGGATTTCCCGGCGAGTTCCACCGTCGAGGCGACCACGAGCGGACGCGGTGTTCCCGCATCGAAGAGGAACTGCCAAACCGCCATCTCGAGAGCGGCGCGCAACTCCGGTTCGAGGGTGTGCAAACGCTGACGAACGAAGGGCGCGATGACGGCGTCGAGAGTTCGGCGATGCCGCAGGACTCCGTAGACCAGTTCGCGTGCGAGACCCGCGGTGGGTTCCTCCCGCAGCTTGGATCCCGGGCGGTAGCGGAGGAGTCGGGAGTGCGCCTCGCGGCGTGCGGGATCTGCCTTCATGAAACCTCTTCGACCGCCATGCGGTCTCCGTGTCCGATCTTGCGACCACGCAACCATGCGTCCGCGGTCATCAGCGTCTTGCCGTCGGGCTTCACGCGTAAAAGTCGCAACCACCCGTCGGCGCAGGCGACTTCCAACCCGTCCCGGACGCGCACCGTTCCCGGAGCCGCCGACATCGCATCGGCGACGAGTTCGGCTTCGTGTATCTGTAATCCGATCCGCGAGCCGTCGGCGCCGATCAACACGCATCCGGCGCACGGCCACGGGACGTAAGCGCGGACGCGACGTTCGACGTCGGCTGCCGGAAGTCGCCAGTCGATCTTGCCGGCTTCCTTCTCGATCACCCGGCAGATCGTCGCGGCGGAGCCGTCCTGCGGACGCGCCACCAGGCTCCCGTCGGCGAGTCCGTCGAGAGTCGGGACGATGATCTCGCCTCCGAGGAGAGCGAGACGGTCGTGGAGTTCCGGTGCGGTTTCCTTGGCACCGATGGGCGTGGATCGCTCGAGAAGGGCGGGGCCCGTGTCGAGTCCTTCATCCATGATCATGGACGTCGTTCCGGAAATCGGGTCTCCCGCAAGAATCGCGGCCTGAACGGGAGACGCCCCGCGATGACGCGGAAGAAGCGACCCGTGCAGGTTGACGCAACCGAGCCGCGGCAGGTCGAGGACCGCCTTCTTCAGGATCTGACCGTACGACACGACGACCATCACATCCGGGGCTTCCGCCCGGAGGCGTTCGATCGCGTCGGGGTGATTCAGTTTCTCCGGCTGAAACACCGGGATCCCGAGCGTAAGGGCCAACTCCTTCACGGGGGACGGCTTCAGTTCGCGGTGGCGGCCCGCCGGTCGGTCCGGTTGCGTCACGACCAGCGTCACCCGATGGGTCGACGCGGTCAACGCGCGCAACGCGGGCAAACCGAACGCGCCCGTGCCGCAAAAAACCGTTCTGAGCGAAGAAGCCACGGGATCTTCTAACGCGATCGCTAGGATGACGGCATGGCCGCCCCCTCACTCGACGACGCTTTCACGCAACGGCGCCTCGCCCGCGCGCGAAGGCACCCCCTCGGAACCCTCAACGAGACCCGGGCTTGGATCGCGTGCGACGGCTGCGGCGCGGAATCCTTGACTTCGAAGGCGTGGACCGACGTCGTTCAAGAAGTGATCGACGAAGCGGACCTTCTGACCACGCTCCGGACGGAAGCCTGCCCGGTCGTCGAATCCCCGTGCCCCGCGTGCGGCACCCGCGCCCCGGTCGTCGGGCAACGGGTTCACGTATGGGCGGGCGACGGCGATCTCGTCGTCGATGTTCGCGACCGTAGCCCCGTCGTGTGGTGGCTGACCGAGACCGACGTGAAAGAGGTGCGACCCGGGTCTCCCCTTTTCACGAAAGCGGCCGAAGTTTCGACGTTCCGCATGGCGTGGAATCTCAGTTGGCATCCGGACGAAGAGATTCTCAACGGCGCTTTGGAACTCCTCGATCGTCACCAACTCGCCCATCCGCACGACTTGGCGGCGGCGCTTTTGCGGGCGCGGATCGAACTGGCCCTCAGCCCGGGGAACACTCCCCCTCAACTTCCCGAACATCTCGCGTCCGCAAATCCGACGGACACCGCATCGCTTTGCGCCCTCGCCGACTTGTGCGCGGTCCTCGCCCGCAAGCACGGAGACGGCGGACTCGCAGGATTGGCGATGCTGTGGTTCGACAAGGCTCTCGCGAAAGACCCCGAATCGGTTCAGGCGCTGACGTCGAAAGGCAACCTCTGCCTCGACATCGACGCCGCGGCGAAGGGAGCGGACCTTTTGGGGCGTGCCTACGGATTGCTCCCTGAAGACGACGACCTCGGGCGCTCGTTGGTGATCGCTCTACGCCGCGCCGGACGCGAAGACGAAGCCAAGGCGCTCTGGCGACGCCTCGTCGACGCCGACCCCGGCCACCCCGACAATCAGGATCTCGCCGAGTGGTTCAATACGCCACTCAGCCGCGACGAGGCTTAGCCCGCAACACGACGCGTTCGAAGCGGGGATCGCGAGTCGTTTGCGACGGAAACACGGTGACGTCCGTCATGCGGATCGGCTCGATGGCGGGTCCTTCGACGATGACTCGATAAGAACCGCCCGGAAGCCCAAGGATTTCGAAGGTTCCGTCCGGGTGCACCGCGGCGACGGTCACCGTTCGATCATCCTTCAGAGCGCGAACGAGGATGCGGTCGTGGGTGGCTTCCGGCGGAATCACGAAGGCGCCCGCGATCGACCCGGCGTCTTCGAGCGTCAGCACGACGCCGCGCGCACCGTCGGCCACATCCCACGCGTGCGCGGACACACGCCCCGAAAGATGCGCCCCGACCACGTACGGCCCGCGACCGGGGATTCCTCGAATCTCGAATCGACCCGCCGCATCGGAAACGGCGGCCACGTCGCGCCCGTCGTCGGATCCGATGACTTCGACCGCGGCGCCGGAAACGGCGCGTCCGTCGACATCCACCACCATGCCTTCGACGACCACAGGCAAGAGATCCGGAGTGATGCGTCCGAGATCGAGTTCCTGCCCGCCTTCGAGCGGCCGTACGTCGACATCCTTCGACGCCTCGAGACGTCCGTTGCGGAAGACGTTCACGCGCAACCGATTCGCCACCGTCACGGGAACGGTCACACGAAAGCGTCCGTCGCGTTGCATGGGACGGTCTTCGCTGCCGACCGGCGACACCACGGTGTCTCCCGGCCGAAACGCCCCGAACGTCAGTTCCTCGGGCGACGACGGATTGGGCGGGACGACTTCAAGCAAAACGGTCGCGGCTCGGCCGTCGAGTTTGACGAGCACCGGGAACGTCGGGCCGACGTCCGCAGGGACGTTGACGTTCGCAAACACCGTTTCCCAACCGGAAGCCATCACCGCCACCACGGCTTTTTCCTCGGCCCGGAATCCGGGAAGCGTCCAGACGCCGTCGCCGCGGGTGGCGCGGGGCGTGACCTCCGCGAACACGTCGTCGAGGCGTCCCGATCGGTCGTTCGGTTCGGAAGCGGGCTCGTCGACGATTACCTTGCGCATACGCGCAAGCCCTTTGAAAGGCAGACCATCGGCGTCTTCGATGCGAATGATCGCGGTCGATCCGGGGTCGATCGCGAGTCGCACATCTTGATCACGGTCGAGAGCGACCTTCACCACGTCGGAGGCGGCGAACCCGGGCATCGCTCGAGCGACGACCAAAATGTTCTCTTCTCGCTCGTAGCGGAGATCGATGGGAAAACGCACGCGTCCATCGAGGCGGGTGACGCGTGGGCCGCTCAACACCGGGCCTTGAGGCCGCGCACCGAGAGCCGCGACCGGTATACCCGCGAGGCTGCGACCGGCGCGATCCTCGACATGCACGACCAACGCACGCGTTCCGGCATCGGGCCAGCGTGGTTCGGGGCCGTCGGGTTCGTCGTCCTCCAAAAACGGCTCGGGTGTCGCGAGGTTCACCGGAATCGCCGTCGACGTCACGATCGGTGCGTCGGACGCGACGATCGCGTCTTCCCCTACGGGTCGAGGCGGCGCGTCTTTGGAAATCTCTCCGGGAACGAGGCTCTGTTGGAGAATCCACAACGATCCGGCGAACAGGAGCGCACCGAACATCACGAGGAGG
>CAIWVZ010000324.1 GCA_903916245.1 uncultured Planctomycetota bacterium
AACTTGCCGCGGCGGGACTGCATATCGGTGCCGTTCCCGACCTGTTTCGGGAACACGAGTCGGAGCTCGTCGCGTACCTCGAAGATCGGCTCCTTCCGGTTCTGACGCCGATTGTCATCGACCCCGCGCACCCGTTCCCGCGCATCGAGAACAAGGCGCTTTGCGTCGGCGCCTTGCTGAAACGCCCCGGGATCAAAGGAGCGCGCCTCGGTGTCGTGACGGTGCCGCGCGTGCTTCCCCGCCTCGTCGCGGTCAAAGGAGCGGCGGCCACGACGTACGTGTTCGTCGGAGAACTGGTCAAGCACTTCATCGCGCGCGTGTTCCCCGGGTGCGACGTCGTCGCCACGGCCGAGTTCCGCATCACGCGGAATTCGGACCTCTACATCGACGAAGACGGCGCGCAAAATCTGCTCGACGCCGTGAACGAAGCCCTCCGTGAACGCAAGAAGGGCGACCCGGTGCGTCTCGAAATCGGCGACGACGCCGCGCAACAACTCGAGTCGATGTTGATGGAAGCCGCGGAACTGACCCCGGATCTCGTCTTCCGCGTGCCGGGTCCGGTGAACCTCAATCGGTTGATGACGGCGTACGGACTCGTGAACCGTCCCGACCTCAAGTTTCCGACCTTCGTTCCCGCGGAACCGGCTTGGTCGAAAAACGGCAAGTTCTCCTTCGATCGCCTCGCGACGCGCGACGTGCTGCTTCACCACCCGTTCGATTCCTTCAACACGGTGTCGGCGTTCCTCGCCGCGGCGGCCGCCGACCCTCAGGTGCACGCGATCAAGATCACGCTCTATCGCACGGGCGACGATTCGCCGGTCGTCGACGCCCTCAAGAAGGCGGCGCGCGCGGGCAAGCAGGTGACCGCGATCGTCGAACTCAAGGCCCGCTTCGACGAAGCCACCAACATCCAGTGGGTGCGCGAACTCGAAGACGCCGGCGCCCAAGTCGCCTACGGGGTCGTCGGACTGAAGACGCACTGCAAGCTCGCACTCGTCGTCCGCGACGAAGGTGATCGTTTCGTTCGCTACGCCCACCTCGGTACGGGCAACTACAACCCGACGACGGCGCGCGTGTACACCGACGTTTCGCTCCTGACCGCGGACGAGAGTTTGACGCTCGACGTCGCCAACGTCTTCAACCTGCTGACGTCGTTCAGCCGCCCCGAGTCGTGGAATCACCTCCTCGTGGCGCCCGACTGCATGTTGACGCCGCTCTTGCGGCTCATCGAAGCGGAGACGAAGGAAGCGCGCGCCGGACGCCCCGCCCGCATCATCGCGAAGACGAACGGACTGGTGGATCGCGACATCATCGACGCGCTCTACGACGCGTCGTGCGCGGGCGTCGAAATCGATTTGATCGTCCGCGGGATCTGCTCGCTGCGCGCCGGAGTCCCCGGCCTTTCCGAACGCATTCGCGTCCGCAGCATGGTCGGGCGTTTCCTCGAACACAGTCGGATCTACTGGTTCCTCCGCGGGGGAACTCCGGGCGTTTGGGTCGGCAGCGCCGACCTCATGACGCGCAACATGCGGGGACGCGTGGAAGTGCTCTTCCCGATTCTCGACCCGCTCCTCGCGCGCCACATCCGATCCGACATCCTCGGCGTGTACCTCGAGGATCGCCCGAAGATCCGCGAGCTCGGCGCGGACGGGATCTATCGCGCGCTTCCGTCCGACACGTGGGCCGACGGACGCGATCCGCACGCGATCTTCATGACGCGCGCGGCGCAGCAACCCGAAGGGACCGCTCCGATTCCGCCCCCCGCGCACAAACCGCGCCGCACGCGCGCGGGCGGATCCCGCCGTCGGACGAGCACGGGATCCGGCGGGTCCGAGCCGCCGCGCGGCGGCTGACGCCTACTCGGCCTTGGGCGTCACGGTCAATCGGGTCGTTTCGCCCGCCTTGATCTCGACCTTTCCGCGGGCGGCGTGGGTGATACCCGCGCGGAACGCCGACACTTCATAGTCGTGCGTTCCGGGAGGCAGACCGCGCACCGAGAACGGCCCGTTGCGTCCCATCGCCTCACCGAGTTCCTCGCGCGCCGCGTCGAGCACGCGGATGCTCACGTGGTCGAACGGCCCCCCTTCACACGTGATCACGCACTGACCGCCGACCTCCGTCACGAGATCCACCTTGACGATGCGGCCGTCCGTCACGTCGATGCCGTCCTTTTCGACGGGCCGATACTGCTTCGACGTGACCTTGAGATTCCACACGCCGGCGGACACGTAGGGGATCCGATAGGAGCCGTCCGCGCCGGTGAAGACGGGATTCGTGCTGTCGAAGGTGATCATCTCCGTACTGTCTTCGGCGTCGGTCGTTACCGACGCGATCGCGGCGACGGCGCGTCGCGTGCCACCTTCACGCTTGCGACTCGCGACGACCTTCGCTCCGGCGACCGGTGTGCCCGCCGAATCACGAACGACGCCTTCGATGACCGCACCCGGCAGAACCAAGCGCACGTCCACTTCGGCACCGTCGACCACGTCGACGGACGCCTCCGCTGGTTCGGGCGCGCCCTTCGGCTGCGCCTTGACGAGCCACGCCCCCGTTTCGACGTCGTCGAACTCGAATCTTCCGGACGCATCGGTCACGCGCGTATTGCCCATCCCGAAGAACGGCTGACCCGCGCGCGCCAATTCCACGCGAATACCCGCGACGGGTGCGCCGGCGTCCGTCACGATACCAACCACCTTCGCCGGTTTCGGAACCGCGATCTCGACGCGCGTGGTTTCGCCCGACTTCACGAGCACGGGCATGCCCTTCGGAGGCGTCTCCGCCTCTTCGCCGCCGACCATGCCGATCGAGACGAACCCTCCGCCCGCGTTCTCCTTGCGGACGAATTCGAGTCCCCAGTCTCCGGGAGCGACGTTCGAGAACACGAATCGCCCCGCGGCGTCGGAGACGGCCCGAGGTGCTTCGCGCCAAGGATCGAAGGAACCGGGCGACGATTGCTTCCCTCGGGCCGTGAGCGTGAGCATCCGACCGGAGCGCTCGACGCCCTCTCCCGCGGTGACGACACCTTCGACCGTTCCGGTACGCACGCACGCGATGTCGACCGAAGTCTTCGTCCGCGGAGCGGTGGTCACGGAAACCGTCGTCTCGACGTAACCGTCCTTCCGGGCGCGCAACGACCACGTGCCGTCGGCGACTCCCGTGATCTCGAAACGCCCTCCCGCTCCGGTGATCGCCTTCGCGACGGGCATGCCGTCGGTACGAGCACGACGCATCGTCGTGCGACGCGACTCGTTGTCGTCCACCGACACGACACCTCCGAAGTTCTCCGGAGTGTCCAAAACGAGTTCGACGCCGACGATGCCTTCACCGCGATCGTCGCGGACCACCCCTTCGATGAGACTTTCCGGAAGCAATCGGAACTCGAGTTGTCGGATCTCTCCGGATTTCATCTCGTCCACCGGGAACAGCGTCGTCGCACCCGCCTTCGCCGTCACTTCGATCATGGTCGTGCCTTCACCGACTCCGACGGCGATCAAGTTGGGGGCTTCGACCATTCCCGAGAGGGCGGCCGCAGCCGCGCCGCGCAAGACGTCGGGTGCCGGACCGCCCGCGTCGGGCGTCGGGCCGAACATCTGCATGCCGTTCGACACTTTGACGCGCGCATCGGCGACGGGGCTGCCGTCGGCGTCGACCACATGACCGACGATCACCGCTCCCTTGCCGAGTTTGACGTCGAGCGCGGACGTCCCCGCCTGCGCCTCGACGCGCGCCGACGCGTGACCGAAGCGGCGCGCACGAACGGACCACGCACCTTCCTTCAATCCGGCGATCGTGAACGAACCGTCGGCGGCGGTCGTCGCCGATTTGCGGGCTCTGGGCCCTTCCCCGAGTTGGATCGTTTCTTCTTCGCCGCCGGGCGTCGCGAACGTCATGAAGACGGGAGCCGCGGCTTCCACACCCCCTTCGGGCATTTCCGTCTTTTTCGGCTTCGCGGCCACCGAGACCACGGCACCGGCGACCGGTGCACCCGCGTGATCGAGCACACGCCCCGAAATCTTCAATCCCGCTTCGAGACGGATCGCGGGGACTTCGACGGTCTGCCCGATTTTCGCGGTCGCGGCGACGCCGGCGGCCTGCATGTGCTGCGACGACGACGCCGTGACTTTCACGGGACCGTCCGCGATCCCCCCCAAGGTCCAACGCCCTTCGGAATCGGTGGAGGTGACCTTCGCCCGCTCCGAGCGGCCGCCTCCGAAACCGATCATGACCGGGCCGTTCCCGGACGTCGCCCCGCCGGACGACGCGCGGACCGACGCTTTGGCCACGCCCTTGCCGTCTTCGCCGACGACGACTCCCGTCAACATCGCTCCGGGCTTCAGGACGATCTTCCCGACGTCGAACGGGGCATCGCCGGGCACCAACACGTCCGCCACCGCGTCGAGGTACTTCGGGTGGTCGAGACGCAACGAGTAGCGGGCACCGATGCGGAATCCCGGCAGCGTGATGCGTCCCTCGGCGTCGGACTTCACCGACGGCGGCAACGGCGCCGGCGCAGCGCCGGGCCCGCCCCAACCGCCGTTCGGCGTCGCGGACGCGGAACATCCCACCACCGGTCGTCCCGACTCGTCGACGACGCGGGCCGTGACGACGCCGCGCGCCGTGGGATCCGAAGGTGCCGCCTCTTCCGTCGGCGCCTCTCCCGCGTAGCGGGCCGCCGTGACTCCGTCGGATGCGATCGGATCGGGCGTCGCGGGTTTCGGAAGCACCGGATCGGAAGCGGTGGCTCCCGAGTTCGGCGCCGGAACGACGATCGTCGACTCTTCGCCGACCGTCAGGAACCAAAAGGCGCCGCCGCACACCGCGAGGACGAGCACCAACGTCAACATCGATTTCATCGCCGACTCCGTCCGCGGGCCCGCTTCGACACGCAGGCCCGGCCTCCGGAGGAGAAAACCGTCCGGAAGCGGCATCTTACGACGCC
>CAIWVZ010000325.1 GCA_903916245.1 uncultured Planctomycetota bacterium
ACGAGGCCAAGACGGCGAAAAGGAAGGCGAATCGCATGGCGACATTCTATGAGCGACGGGCGTGGTCGCGGGGTTCGCCTAGAATCCGGGCATGTCGACGCGTCTCCTCTTCAGCGTGTTCGTCTTCGCTTGCGCGGTCTTCGGCCAGCGCAAGACTCCGGAACTGGTTCCGACCGCGTTGCTCAAGCGCCTGCGCGAGGGGGTTTCCGCGGTGGCGGAAGTGCGTCTCCCGCCGGTCGAGGAGCCCGTTCGGATCGAATCGTTGGATCCGCAGGGGCGTCCCGTCGACACCGTCGTCGGTCCGCGAGGATCGGACTCGCGGGTTTTCGTCGGTGTCGGCGATGCCTCGCAAGGGGCCGTCGTCGGACGCATCCGCGTCCATCTTCCCGGCGGGCCGTGGGAAGCCGACGTGCGCGTCGCGGCCGCGGACCCCGGTTGGGTCATGCATCTCAACCCCGGATTTCATTACGACCCCGTTTGGTGGAACACGCAGGCGGACTACGCCGAACACGGCGCGCGACTCGAGGGACACCAAGGGCCCGGCATCACCCTCGTCTCGGAATATCTCGCCTTCCTCGAACGGGAGCCCGCCGCCAAAGCCGTTCTGCATCAGTTGCCGTACGTGAAGACGTTTCTCGAAGCGCAACCGAACCGTCGCGCCGAACTCCTCGCGGCGATTCGCGCGGGACGCATGGTGCCCGTGGGAGGCTCCTACAACGAGTTCTCGTCGACGCTGATCGGACCGGAAGCGTCGTTGCGCAACCTCGCATCCGGAAGCCGTTGGTCGGAAGAGATGCTCGGGGAGACGTCGAACATCACGTGGCAGTGCGACGTCTTCGGACACGACCCGTCGTTTCCCTCCTTGATCGCGGGAGCCGGCAAGACGTTCACCGCTTTCGCCCGCGGACCTTTCCACCAGTGGGGCGTCCTTCACGAACTCGCGGGCGGCGCCCGCGGCGGCATGAACTTCCCGAGCGAATTCTGGTGGATGGGCCCGGACGGCAAGCGCGTGTTCACGCACTACATGCCGGGGCACTACGGGTACGCCTACGCGCGCCTCGCCCGTGGACGGAACGACGCTCCGGCGTTCGAACGCGCCGAGACCATCGTCGGGACGATGTTCGAAGATTTGCGCGGGATGGCGCTGACGCGTCACATCATGCTGCCGATGCACGAGGATTTCGTGCGTCCGCTGCGCGGGCTCGGGGAACTCGTCGACCGCTGGAACGCGAAGTGGGCGTCGCCGACGCTCGTCATCGACGCACCGAAGGACTTCTTCGCCGCCGTGATGAAGGAGGTGGAGGAGCGCAAGATTCCCGTGCCGACGATCTCGCGCGACATGAACCCGATCTACACGGGTTGCGGTGTGTCGTTCATCGACCTCAAACTGGCGCAAAGGCTTGCCGAGACGCGGCTGCGCGACGCCGAGGGGCTCTCGGTTCTCGCCGCGGCCGGTGCGGGTGGACGGCGTGGGCACGCCCACGACGCGGCGTCCGTAGATCGCGCGTGGCGACAATTGAACTTCAACGCGCATCACGACGGCGTGACGGGATCGATGTCGGATCAAGTCTATATCGACGTGATGCAGGGTTATCAGGACGCGTTGCGTCTCGCGGAATCGGTGCGATCACGCGCGGAAATTTCGCTGAATCGGACCGAACCTCCGCGGCGCCCCGTCGTCGCGGATCCCGCCTTCCCGAAGTCGGATATCGAGGCGAAGGCCGAAGGTGGGATCGTCCTCACGAACGGCGTCGTTTCGGTGATCGTCGATCCGAGCAAGGGCGGCTGCATCACGTCCGTGAAGGACGCGACCGGGCGCGAGTGGATCAAGGCCCCCGCGGACGATCTTCTCGTCATCGAAGAAGGCAACATGCTTCCGGGACAAGGGGAAGGCCCGTGGCACCTCGTGCCGCGGCGCGTCCTGCGACGCATTTCGGCGTCGCGCGCGGTCGTGGAAGTCGCGGCACCCGATCGGGTCATCGTGCGACGCGAGGATCCGTTGTTCACGGCGCGGACGACGTATCGGCTCGTGCCCGGAGAGGCCGAGATCCAAGTCGTGCAGGAGATTCTCGGGTGGCGCGGGCGGGACACGCTCCTGAGAGTCGCCTACCCGTCGGCCATGTCCGGATTGCGACCGTTGTTCGAGACGAACGGAGCGGTGGTCGGGCGTGCATTCGCGCGCGACGTCGATGCCTTCGAGGATCCGTGGACCCTCGACAACGTCGCGTGGCGTTGGGCCGCGCTCGATGCGCCCGCGACCCTCGTGCTCGGCGCACGGGGCCGTGAATTGCCTCTGACGTCGGTGGCCGTGGTCGAAATCGTGGTGCCCGACGCCATCGACGCGGGAGGCATGGAGGACGTCGCGGGTTGGGTGCGCGTACTCGCGGGGTGGGGCGTGACCGCGACCGTCACGAAAGCCTCAGCTCGGCGCTACGGTGATCTTCGCATCGACTCCGATCGACCCGATCTCCGTATCGCTCTCGGAGCGCCGTCCCAGAACCCGCTCGTCGCCGCGGCGTGGAGCGGGCACGATCCGAAGGAGGTGTTCGGCTCGATCCTCGTGAACGGAGCCGATGGCGTCGACATCCTCGCGGCGGGGCCGGGGACGTGGATCCCGGATCCGAAGATGCCGCGGCGCATCGTCGTCGGAGCGGACTACCGTTCCGTCCGACAGGCGCCGCCGTCGAGCGGTCGTTTGGCGCTGCTGAATCGGGGGACGCCGTCGCACCACATCACCGAAGACGGGACTCTCGCCATCAACCTGCTGCGTTCGTGTACGGGGTGGCCGTCGGGGATTTGGCTCGATGAACCGGTACGCCGCCCGCCCGACGGATCGCCCTTCGAGGCGATGCACGGTTCTCATCGCTTCGACTATGCGCTGCGCCTCGGCGAAGGAGATGGCGCCCGCGCCACCTTCACCGCGGCCGCGCGACGCTTCACCGACGCGCCGCTGCGCGATCGTCCCGTCCCGACCGTGGCCGACTACGTCGACGTCGTGCCTCCGACGTGCGAGATCCTCGCGGTGAAGCCGCCCGACGTTCCGTCTTCCATGGCGGGAGTCGAAAGGGCCGAAGACGAGATCGTGGTGCGCGTCCGCAACAGCGAGCCGCGGAACATCCTCGCGCGTCTGACGTGGCCGATCGGCATCGCCACGGCGACCAAGACCGACCATCGTGAGCGCCCCGAGTCGGGCTCCGCACTCGCGGTCGACGGACGGACCATCGAGATCGCCCTGTCGCCGAACGAGATTGCGACCGTGCGCATGCGGCTTGAAGCGTCCTATCGAATCGCCGCGCCGACATCGACACGCTTTCCTTCGGCGCCTTGGCTCGAGAATCTCGGCGAAGGTTACGACGGCGACGGTGCTTGGGTCGTCGTTCCCTCGGTCCGGGAGTTGACACTTGAAAATGGGACGGCGACGTTCGACGTCGACGTCGCCAACGTTTCGGCGAGTGCGGGCGGTGCTTCGATACGGGTGGCGTCGCTGCGCCTCGTCGGCGGCGATGCGGTCGCCGTCGAACCGTCCGTCATCGAGCCGTTCGATCTCGCGCGCGGCGAGGTTCGGACCACGAAGGTGAAGGTCTCGCGGCTGCGCCCGACTCCGGGGCAGAGGATTCCGCTGCGAATCGACGCGGAAGGTCCCGGCGGTCGATCGACGGCCACCGTGTGGATCGACTCGCCCGACATAACCAAGTCGGAACCCGACGTGACCGTCGAACTCGATGCCTTCGCCGCCGTCGGCGGAGAGGTTTCGGCGCGGATCGTCAATCGCTCGGCGGCTCCCGTCGAAGGAGAGGTGGCCACCGTCGCCCCGTTCCGCATCCACGGTGAAGCCGCACCCGCGCCGGACGTCGTGCGCGTGCAGGGGAACGGCGGTGCGACCGTCGTGAAACGAACGGTCTCCGAAAGCCCGGGATCATGGATGATGTTCACGTTCCGCGGAGCGGGCAAAGCCTGGTACGGAGAGACGGTGGCGCTGCTCCCGTCGAAGGACGACGTGGCGGTCGCCTTCATCGAAGATCGCGCCCGTCTTCACCCCGGCGACTCGGCGGTCGTGACGCTGCGCCTCATCGGGATGCGTGACGGACCTCTCGCGGATCCCGCGCGGGCCGTCGCCGCGATTTCGATCGACGTTCCGGGAATCGCCGCGCGCAAACGCGAACCCGTCGTCGAGGACCGTGGTGCCTCGCGTCGGGTTTCGCTGCCGATCGAATTGCGTTCGTCGGCCGATTTGGCGAAGGGCGTCTTGACCGCCACGGCGACGTTCGGTGCCGCGTCGCTTCCGTATGTGACCGTCCCCCTCATGGGGGCGACGCGCGCGTCGACTCCGCCCAAGGTGGATGCGTCGCTCGACGACTGGGAGGACGCGGCGTGGACCCGCGCTCGCGGTCGCGACGACGCACGGTTCGCGTCAAAGTGGTCCGAGGCGGGTATGTGGTTCGCCGCGGAAGTTCGCGACGGCCATCACCGTCAGTTGAAGGATGACGGCACCATCTGGATGCACGACAGCGTGCAGATTGCCGTCACGCCGGAACCGTCATCCCGTTTGGGTTACTCGGGCGCGGACTTGGAATTCGGGGTCGCGCTCGGACCGCAGGCGCCCGTCGTTTGGGCTTGGTACGCCGGCGACGGTGGAACCACGGGGAAGATTCCGACCGAGGCCGCCGTCGGGCGGGCGGACGGCGTCACGCGCTACGAGTGGTTCCTGCCGGCTTCCCGACTCCTCAAAGTCAAACTCGTCGAGGGGCGTCGGCTTGGGTTCTCGTGGATCGCCAACGACGACGACGGCGAAGGTTACGCCGGTTCGACCGAGTGGTCGCAGGGCATGACCGGCGGCAAGGACTCGAGTCTCTTCGGCGATCTCATTCTTCGTTGATTGGTTCGCGGACGGTTTCGATTCGAGGTCCGTCGGTCGGATGCACGGTTCACTAGAATGTTCCGGGTGAAGAGCCGAACGTTGACAATGCTCGTGGTCGTCGGGGTGGCGCTGCTCGTCGGTCGAGCGGCGGCGCAGGACACGCGACCGTCGACGGGAGATTTCACCCGGTCGCTCGGAGCGCTGATCGGCGCGTCGTGTGCGGACTGCCACGGCGGCGATCAGCCCGATGCGGGTCTCGATCTCGGCCGATTCGCCCGCGATGAATCGGCGTTCATGACGGCCGACGCCGTGCGTGCGTCCGTTCTGATGCGACTCTCGCGGGGCGATATGCCTCCGCCCGAACACGAGCGTCCGGATCGTGCGTTGGTGGCCGCTTCGATCGGTTGGCTGACGGCCCGAGCTCCGGGAGGCACTCTCGACGACGAGGGACGCTCCCCGCTTCGACGGCTTTCCACGGTCGAATTCGCGAACACCGTGCGCGATCTGTTCGGCGTGGATCGCGATTTGGCCACCGAACTTCCCGCCGACGCTTCCGGCGACGGGTTCGACAACAACGGCGACGCCCTGCGTCTGCATCCGCTTCTCTTCGAGAAACTGGCGACGGTCGCGGACGAGATCGCAGCGGAGGCCGTGGTCGACGAAGATCCCGCGAATCCGGCGCGTCGTCGTTTCGAAGCCGAATCGATGGACAACTCCCTCGACCCGAAGGAGAAGGAACGCGGAAAGGGGAACGTGGCGGCGCTGTTCACCCGCGGTCGCGTGTCGGTCGACGTGACGTTGCCGCGCGACGGTCGTTACGTGCTCCGCGCGCGTGCCTACGCCACGCAGGCGGGTCCCGATACGGCTCTCATGGACTTCGAAGTCGATCATGTCCGTGAACATGAAGTGAAGGTTCCCGCGTCGAAGTCCGCGCCGGGTATCTACGAAACGACCATGACGCTTCCGAAGGGGCGCCGTCGTCTCGGGGTCGGGTTCTTTCACGACTTCTTCGACAAGGAAGCGCCCGAAGGAAAGCGCGATCGCAACCTCTACGTCGATTGGTTCGAAGTGGTCGGGCCCGTCGATCCTCCGACACCGGGAGGTTTTCATACCCGACTCCTCGAAGCCGCCGGTTCGGGCGACACGGCCGCGCGCGCCCGTCGTGCGATGCGTTGGCACTTGTCGCGGGCGTGGCGTCGACCGCCGAGCGACGCATCGGTGGACGCGTTCGCCGCCCTCGTCGAATCCGCCGTCGAGCGGGGACTTCGCTTCGAGGGAGGACTGCGGGAGGCGATCGCGGCGTCGATGCTTTCGCCCCGATTCCTCTACCGCGTCGAAGCCGATCCCGTGAACGCGCAGGCGGGTTCCATGCGTCCCCTTGACGGATGGGAACTCGCGTCGCGTCTCGCCTATTTCCTGTGGAGCACGACGCCCGACGACGCGCTGCTTGCGAAAGCGGCGACGGGTGCCCTTGCGACCGAGTCCGGATTACTCGACGTCGTTCGGAGCATGTCGTCCGATGCACGCGCGTCGGCGCTGTCGGCGAACTTCGCCGTCCAGTGGTTGGAACTACGCAGTTTGGTCGACGCCGCGCCGGATCCCCTGCGATACGGAGTGTTCGACGAGCCGCTGCGCCGTGCGATCGCGAAGGAAACCGAACTTCTGTTCGAAGCGGTGTGGCGCGAACGGCGTCCCGCGCGCGAATTGCTGACGGCGGACTTCACGTTCGTGAACGAGCGTCTCGCGCGTCACTACGGAATCCCCGGTGTGCGGGGTGACGAGCATCGACGCGTCGTCGTCGTGGATCCCGCGCGGCGGGGCTTGCTCGGACACGCATCGGTGCACGTCTTGACGTCGAACCCGACGCGGACCTCGCCGGTGAAGCGAGGGAAGTGGGTGTTGTCGAATCTTCTCGACGCTCCGCCGCCTCCGCCCCCGCCGGGTGTCGGCGCGTTGGACGAATCGCCGGAGATCTCGGCGTCCGCACCGCTCAAGGAACGCCTCGAGAAGCATCGCACCGACCCTTCGTGCGCTTCGTGCCACACGCGCATGGATGCCGTGGGGTTCGCGCTTGAGAACTTCGATCCCGTCGGACGCTGGCGCGTGACGGACGGCCCGCATCCCGTCGACGCATCGGGCACGCTTCCGGACAATCGCGTCGTCCGTGGGCCGATTGCCCTGCGCGACGTGCTGGTGGAAGGCCCCGCGTTCCGTCGCGCTCTCGCGAAAAAGCTGTTCACCTACGCGGTCGGCCGCGCCCCCTCTCCGAAGGACGAACGATTCCTGACGGCTTGGGCCGAATCCGCATCCTCGGACGCCACCATCGAAGATATGGTGCGGGCGATCGTTCTCTCCGACGCCTTTCGCAAGAAGCGCGTCGACTGAGCATTCCCACGCATGTCGGGTTCATTGCGCCTTGATGCCGTTTTGGGGGTCGTGAGGTGCCCGGGAGTGCAAAACGGGGTCCCGGAGCGGCTTGGCGCGGTGGTCCCGGACGGCGCCCGAGCGGGTAGGCTTCGGTCATGACGTGGTTCGACGACGATCGCCGGATGTCGCGACGGTCCCTGCTGAAAGCGGCGGGGGTGTCGTTGGCGTTGCCGTGGCTCGACGCGATGGAATCGTTCTCGGGCCGTCTACCCGCGGTGACGCGGCGCGTCGCGTTCGTCTTTCAGCCCAACGGCATGCACATGCCGGACTGGACGCCTTCGACGACGGGGCCGCTCGACGTCCTTCCGCCGATTCTCGAACCTCTCGGCGATCTGAAGTCGAAAGTCACCGTTCA
>CAIWVZ010000326.1 GCA_903916245.1 uncultured Planctomycetota bacterium
AGCTCAACTTCATCAACGCGCTCCCCGTTCGCGAGTACGACTGGCTCGGCAAGGCGAAGCCTTGGCAGACCCTCTCGATGGCGCTCGTCCTCCTCGGCTTCGGCATGTTCTTCGGAACCGGCGACGAGAAGTACGGCCTCGACTTCACCGGCGGCACCGTCGCCGGTGTGCGTCTCGCGACACCGGTCGATCAGAAGGAAGTCACGGCGAAGCTCGGAGCCTTGAAGGATGCTTCGGGCGCTCCGCGCTACCTCGAAATCGAAGTCCTCCCCCGCAACGCGATCGCGGGTCAACCGCGCTCGGTGTCGGACGAATTCGAACTCAAGCTTCGCTCGTCCACCAAGGTCGACGCCCAGGACGTGAAGACGTTCGCGGTCGAAAACCTCGGCGCGGCGATCGGTGCGGTCCCGACGCTCGGCACCCCGACCCCGATGACGGGTAAGGAAGGTCGCGTCGTCGAAGGCGAATGGATCGTCGAATTCACCCTTCCTTCGAAGGCGCCGGTGGGTGAACTCCTCGCGAAGGTGGAGAACTACGCGGATGCGAACGGCAATCGTCCGTTCGCCGGCGCGGGTCTTTCGCCCGTGAACCCCGAGACCGTCGACGACGTCACATCGGCCGACAAGTACACGATCGAAGTGGCGCGTCAGGACGTCGCCCGCGGCAACGCGGCGAACGACATCCGCGCCGCCTTCGGCGACAAGTTGGCGAAGGACCCCTTCAAGAAGATCAACTACCTCGGCCCGAGCGTGGTGGCGAATCTGAAGGAAGCCGCGATCGTTTCGATCATCCTGTCGCTCGCCGCGATCGTTCTCTACATGTGGTTCCGATTCAAGGAACTCTACTACGGCATCGCGGCGACGATCGCGCTCGCGCACGACGTCATGGTTCCGCTCGGCTTGTCGATCCTTCTCAACAAGATGGGGATCATCAACGCCCCGCTCAACCTCCAGTCGATCGCGGCGTTCCTCACGATCATCGGCTTCTCGATCAACGACACGATCGTCATCTTCGACCGCGTTCGCGAGAACATCGGCACGATGAGCTCCGACTACCGTAAGATCGTGAACGTCTCGCTGTCGCAGACTTTGTCGCGCACGATCTTCACCTCGGCGACCGTGTTCTTCGTCGTCACGGTGCTGTTCGGTGCGAACGTCGGCGTGGAAAGCCCGCTCGAAGGGTTGGCGTTCTGCCTGCTCGTCGGCACGGTTGCCGGTACCTATTCGACGATCTTCGTCGCCTGCCCGATGGCCGTTTGGCTGAAGGAGCGCGAAGACCGCAAGAACGCCGGCTCCGCCGTCGAAGCGAAGCCCGCGAAGGCCTGAGCCTCCGCGTTCTTCATCGCCACGCGCCGTCGCCCCCACGGGCTACGGCGCGTGCGTCGTTTTCGGATACACTCGCCTCCATGCGCAACCTGTTCGCCGCCCTCGCCTTCCTCGCTCTCGCCGCGGTCACCCTCGGCGTGTTTTTCGTGGATCGTATGGGCCCGCGACTCGGAACCGACCCCGGTTTGAGCCTCGAAGTGCCCACCATCCGGAACGACGAAAACCGCGTCGTGCTGACGGTGGGGCGCGGCGAGTTCGACCCGGGAGTCACCGACCCCACCGCGGAACGACCGACGCCCACGACGCCCCGCGACATCGAGGACCGCGTGCTCGGGCGTGGGACGTCGTCCGAGGCCGAAGACGACGCCGTCCCCGTCGACCCGACGACCGGTCGTCGCATGATCACCGTGCTCAAGGGCGAAACCCTTCGGGAGATCGCTCGCAAACATCTCGGTGACGCCGCGCGCTACCCCGAGATCCTGAAGCTCAACCCGCGGATGAAGCGCCCCGAGGACCTGCGCGAAGGTCAGGTCCTCGTCCTTCCGCCGCGCCGCAACGACGCGCGCTAGCGCCCGACCGCGTCGCGCAACCGTTTGAGGTAGGGATCGAAGTTGTCGCCGGGGCACTTCGTGCCCTTCAGCCGATACATCTTCTTCAGATCTTCGTGCCCGTAGACGCGCGCCGCGCCGATACGGTATTCGGACGCGAGCCACACGACGAGATCCGTCGTCGCCTTCATCTGCGCGGTCGTCGGTTTCTCTTTTTCGAAATTGCCGATCAACGCGATGCCGATGTTCTGGGCGTTGGCCGTGTCGGAACCCGCGTGCGCCCCCTGATACGCCATCGGGCGGCCTTCCCAGATACGTCCCTGCTTGTCGACGACGAAGTGATAGCCGATGTCCGCCCAGAAGTGTCCGGCCCCGTTGTGGCCGTTTTGATAGGCGCGCATCCGTTCGGCGACGTCGGCGAACGACGTGCCGACGGGTTTGACGTCCGCCGTGTGATGCAAGGTGAGTCGAGTCGGTTGCCCCATCGGTTCGGTACGACGAATGATCGTCGGAGTCGCCCGCCATTCCGAGCGGGTCACGATCTTCGGCGGCGTCTGCCGACCGGTGCCTTTCGGTCGCACCGCCAACGCCCCGGTGCGGGCACCCGCCGGAGCCTCCGGAATCGGCGCCACCTTCGCCGTCCCTCCGAGAAGTCGATCGAGTTCCGAGACCCCCTTCGCCGAGGTCACCACGATCGCCGTACGCGTTTTCCGAGCCTTCTCGATGTTGCCGCCGCGGAACTCGGCCAACGCCTGCGCGGCGCGCGCGGCGTCACGATCGACGGGCGGAACGGCCGAGTTCGACGCCTCCGCGTAGTGGATCGCCGCGGAAGCCCACTGCAAGCGCGACTCGTCGCACTTGCCGAGACCCATGCGTGCGCGCCACGTGCCTCGCGCGTCGAGTCCGCGCGTCAGCGCGGACCAGTACGACGCTTCGGCGGCGATGAACGAGCGTTCCGCCAACTGCAATTCGGCGAGTTCGAGAGCTTCGACTCCCGTCAACGTCCCCTTCGCGAGGAGTTGATCGCGTCGAGCCGCCGTCCCGGCCTTCACGGGCTCCGCACGTTCCGGCGTCGCCGACGAACCTGCGCATCCGGACAAGACCAACGCGAGCCCCGCCGCGCACGCGGTCCCGAACCACTTCAGCATGGAAATCTCCCCCAACGTGGTCAGATTAGCCGTTCGCGACGTAAGGGGGTAGCGATCGGCAGACCCCCGGAACGGGCTTTTCGGAGGCCCGGGCGTGGCTTCGGGGCGCGCTTCCTTGCGCCTGCAGCATCCCGTCGACCTCCCGGAACCCCGGCACCGTCCCCCCCTTGTGGACGGTCGGAGAGGTTTCTATGATGTTCGCCCACCGGGATGGTCGATGAGGCCATCGGGCAATGCGGGTGTAGCTCAGTGGTAGAGCGTCACCTTGCCAAGGTGAATGTCGTGGGTTCAAATCCCATCACCCGCTCTGGCGAAGGCCCCTGAAGGCGACTTCAGGGGCCTCGTCGTTTTCCGGGGCGGTTACTTCCCGTCGAGCATGCGGCCGAGACCGCCGAGGACGGATCCTTCGCCCTTCGACGAACCTCCGGCCGAGGGGGCCGCCGCGATGATGCGGTCGGCGAGTCGGGAGAACGGCAACGACTGCAGCCACACCCGTCCAGGTCCGCGGAGCGTGGCGAAAAACAGCCCTTCCCCGCCGAACAACGCCGACTTGATGTTGCCCACGTACTTGATGTCGTAGTCCACCGTCGGAGTGAACCCGACGATGCACCCGGTATCGACGCGCAAGGACTCGCCCGGAGCCAGGTCGCGCTGCATCAACGTGCCGCCCGCGTGGAGGAAGGCCCACCCGTCGCCCTGAAGGCGCTGCATGATGAAGCCTTCGCCGCCGAAGAGACCGACGCCGATGCGCTTTTGAAACGCGATGCCGACGGAGACGCCCTTCGCCGCGCACAGGAACGACTCCTTCTGCGCGATCAGTTCGCCTCCGATACCGCCCAAATGAACGGGGAGAATCTTGCCGGGGAACGGCGCGCTGAAAGCCACTCTGCGCTTCCGGGGGTCGCGGTTGAGGAACACGGTCATGAACAACGACTCGCCGGTAAGGAGGCGCTTTCCGGCTCCGACCAACGCATCGAGAAAACCGCCCGAGGCGGCACCGTCTCCGAAGACGGTTTCCATCTCGATCCCGTCCTCCATGTACATCATCCCGCCGGCTTCGGCGACGACGGCTTCCATGGGGTCGAGTTCGATCTCGACGTACTGAAGTTCCGAACCGAAAATCTGATGATCGATATCGTGCATCGGGGCCATACGACGTTGCTCCGGAGCCGGGGCGGATCGCTCCCGCGTGACCGGCTCCCTATGATTCGAACGGGAGCGTCATTATGCAGATGGACCGCCGACATTTTCTCGTCGCCACCTCCGGACTCGCCTTGGGGACCCTCGCCGGCTGCGCCTCGACGACGGCGTCTTCCGCCTCGTCGGCGCCGACGTTCTCGATCTCCCTCGCGGAATGGTCCCTTCACCGCACCCTCGGCTCCGGCAAGATGACCAATCTCGACTTCCCCGTCGTCGCCCGTCGCACCTATGGGATCGACGCCGTCGAGTACGTCAATTCCTTCTTCAAGGACAAAGCCCGTGACGCCGCCTACCTGAAGGAACTCTCAGGCCGCTGCGCCGGCGAAGGCGTCACCAGCATGCTGATCATGGTCGACGGCGAAGGCGAACTCGGCGCGTCCGACGACGCCCGACGACTCGCCGCCGTGAAGAACCACGAGAAGTGGATCGACTGCGCGGCGACGCTCGGATGCACGTCGATCCGCGTGAACGCGGGCGGCGACGGCGGGCCGGAAGAACTCGCCGCGCGCGCGGCGGATTCGCTCGTGCGCCTCGCGGACTACGGCGCGTCGGTTCGGATGAACGTGATCGTGGAGAATCACGGAGGTTGGTCGTCGAACGGCGCCTGGATCGCGGGCGTCATGCGACGCGCGAATCACCCGCGCGTCGGAACGCTTCCCGACTTCGGCAACTTCAATCTCGGAGGCGGACGTACCTACGACCGCTACGTCGGCGTCGCGGAGATGATGCCGTACGCGAAGGCGGTGTCGGCCAAGTCCCACGCGTTCGACGCATCCGGCGCCGAAACGGGCACCGACTACTTCAAGATGATGGACATCGTTCTCGCCGCGGGCTATCGCGGTCGTGTCGGCATCGAATACGAAGGCGACGCGCATTCCGAACACGACGGGATCTTGTTGACGAAAGCACTTCTCGAACGCGTGCGCGCGGACGTCGCTTCGAAGTCCCGCGCCGAGTAGCGGCGACCGGACGCCCGCGACCGAGTCAAGAAAAAGCGCCGACGTCGGCCATTCCTTACGAAAAACGGAGGTTTCGCAACCTCCGACGCGTCATGAAATTGGAGGCTCCGAACGGGGCCTGACGATAAAATGACGGTGGCTCCGATACGCGCGCCTCCCCGGCGCGAGCGGAGCGAGGAAGGTGACCCATGCGTCTCGAAACCATCGTGACGGTGTCGCTCAACCCGATCTCGGCCGAACTTCTGACCGAAGCGGTCGAAGACCTCCTGCCGGGCGCCGAGTTCGAATCCGGTCGCTACCAGATTCGTTTTCACCACGCATCGGAGAGCCTCGCGGGATTCCTCGCGATCCTCAACGGGCTCGGAATCGTCCACGATCGTGACGAGAGCCGCCTCTTCTCGGACGTCGAAATCAAGAACGCGGCGATGCTGCGGATCGTTCCCCAAGACGACCGCGTCGGCATCCATCGACGCTCGACGGACGACGATCCGCCGTGCGGTCACACGTTCGGCGGCGACGGCGCGGGCGGCTCGCTCTACATCCCGGGCGACGGGGTTGGGCATCTCTTCCGGCCGACGAGCCACGGCGGGGCGCTGATCGACGAAGAGCTCGCGTCGGCGTTCATCCGCGAGCACATCCACGGCGGCGTCCTGCGCCCGGTGAACGAAAACGGCGGCAAGGCGACGCCCTACTTCGTCCTGTTGCCCCAACACCGCCTCCCGCCGATGCAGGTGCCGCCGACACGGGTTTCGGTCAACCCCGACGACGTCTGTCCCCATTGCGGCCAGGGCGGCCTCACGCTCAAGTCTCTGCCGTTTTACGGGGTCGATCTCGACGTCTTCGAGGACGTCAACCTGACGTTCGAGCGCTTCCGACACGGCGAAGACGTCACCCCCGAAATCGTCATCTCCCAGAAGGTGTACCGGATCCTCGAGAAGCATCTCACGGGGAAAGTCGCCGTCGAACCCGTGATGTTGGTGTAGTCCGCCCGAACGATCCGGAACGACCGGTCCGGCGGGATGCCGCTCCGAAGCCCCCGTCCGTCGCGGGGGCTTTCGCTTCCGCGGCGGCCCTTCCCCAAGACGTACACTTGGCGCCCGCGCCATGGCCACGTCCGCCCCGTTCTCCCCCGCCGGTCCGGCCCCGAAAGTCCGGCTCGTCAACACCTTCGCCCGTCCGTTCGACAATGCGATCGCGACGGCGCGGACGTGCTACGCGCCCGGCGGCATCGTCACCGAAGCCGACGTGGCGGGCGACGGACTCGACGAGGCGGGGAAAGCTCGCAAGGCGAATCTTCGCGACAACCTCGCGCGGAGCCTCTATCAAGCGGGGCACCACACGACGCTCCAGCACGCGAGTTTCCAGTTCGCGATGGAGAACGTCTCGCGTCACTTCATCTGGGCGTTCCTCCACTCGCACCCCTTCTACAACTCCGAGCAGGTGTCGCAGCGCTACGTCACCGTCGCGAAGGGAAGCATCACCGTCCCGGCACTCGAAGGCGAAGCCCTCCGCGTGTACGTGGACGCCGCCGACGCGGCGATGACGGCGTACCGGGAACTCGACGACATCCTTTTCCCGGTTGCGGCCGACCTTTACTACGCGCGATTCCGCGGCCGCACGTCGGAACGCACGAAGTACGACAAGGAAGTGCGGAAGAAATCTCAGGAAGCCGCCCGCTACGTGCTTCCCGTGGCGACGCAGGCCTACCTCTACCACACGGTTTCGGGCGTCACGCTCCTGCGCTACGCGCGGCTGTGCGCTCAAGTCGACGTCCCCGACGAAACGCGTCACGTCGTCGGTCTCATGACCGACGAACTTCTCCGACACGACCCGGGATTCGCCGCCGTCCTCGAAGAGGCGATCGATCTCGACGCGACTCCGGAAGCCGCGTTTCTCAAGGGGCGTCCCGCGACCGAAGGGCTCCCCGCGAAATTCCGCGAACGCTTCGACGCGTCGCTCGCGGGTCGGACGTCCACCCTCGTCGATTGGAAGGTGAACGCGGAAGTCGTTCTCGCGGAAGCGGTCCGTGAAACGCTCGGCGCGACGCCCGATCTCCTCGACGACGACGCGGCCATCGCGCTGGCGCTCGATCCCGCGAAGAATCCGTTGCACGGCGAAAACCTCGTGCTCGTCGAGCATTCGAAGATCCTCCGAGCCCTGCATCACCCGCACTACACGTTCCGCAAGAAGTTGTCGCACACGGCGGACTCGCAGGATCAGCGCCATCGGATGACACCCGCGTCGCGCCCCGCTTTGTGCGCGCAAACGGACTTCGAGCCCGACGCGATCGTGCCGGAGCTCGTCCGCATCCACGAACCCGCCCGTCGCCTCTTCGACGACGCGACGGCGGCGCTTTACGCCGCGGGTCGCCGCCTCGTCGCCCTCGGCGTCGCGCCCGAGACCGCCGCGTATCTCCTCCCGAACGCGACCGCCGTGCGCTTCACCGAATCGGGCGACCTCGCGGCGATCCATCACAAGCTCGCGATGCGCCTCTGCTACAACGCGCAGGAAGAGATTTGGAAAGCGAGTCACGAAGAACAACTCGCCATCCGCGGCGTGCATCCGCGTCTCGGCGCCCACCTCGGCCCGCCCTGCGATCTTCGCTATCGCGCGGGCGTGAAGCCCATCTGCCCGGAAGGGCCGCGCTACTGCGGCGTCCCCGTCTGGAAGCTCGACGCGAAGGATTACGTCCGGGTCATCTGACCCGCGCGATCACCACGCGGGAAGCGGCAGGCGTTTCGAACATTCGGCGGCGACGACGTCGGGGTCCTTCGGAACACCGGACGTGAGGATCTCGGGCTCGCCTTCGGTCACGAGGACGTCGTCCTCGATGCGGATACCGATCCCGCGCCACCGAGGATCCACGCCGTCGTCGTCTTCGGAGACGTAGAGACCGGGTTCGACGGTGAGGACCGCCCCCGCGACGAGCGACCGTTGGGCATCCCCGTCGACGTAGGCGCCGACGTCGTGGACGTCGAGACCGAGCCAGTGGCTCGTGCGGTGCATGTAGAACCGCTGATGGGCGCCGGACGCGATCAAGGCGTCGCGCTCGCCCGAAAGGAGTCCGAGGCGGATGAGACCTTCCGTCAACGCACGGACCGCCTCTTCGTGGGGCGCCGTGAACGGAACACCCGGGCGGCAGAGGGAAATCGCGCGACGCTGCGCGTCGAGCACCACGTCGTAGAGCGCCCGTTGCGCGGGCGACCACGTCCCGTTCGCCGGAAACGTGCGCGTGATGTCCGCCGTGTAACCGCCGAATTCGCATCCGGCGTCGACGAGCACGAGATCGCCGTCGGCGACGGGTTGATTGTTCTCGACGTAATGGAGGATCGTGGCGTTGCGCCCGGCGCCGACGATCGACGGGTATCCGAGGCGCTCCGACCCGCGCACGCGGAACACGTATTCGACGACCGCCTGAACCTGCGTTTCGGACATGCCGGGCCGAATCGTGCGCATCGCGGCCAAATGGCCTTCGGCCGTGACGGCCGCGGCCTTGCGCATGAGGTCGAGTTCGAGTGCCGATTTGCGCAGTCGGATTTCACCGAGCATCGGCGCGACGTCGCAGACGTCGGTCGGCCAGACGCCGAGGCGCCGACCTTGGGCGCGCGTCGCCGCGATCTGCGCGAAGACGATGCGATCCCAGTCGGCGTCGCGTCCGGCGCTGAAATAGATCTTTCGGTGGCCCTCGAGGAGTTTCGGGAACTCCTTCGAAAGATCGCCGATCGGAAAAGCCGCATCGACGCCGAGCTCGCGCACCACGCCTTCGGGTCCGAGGCGACGCCCCGTCCACGTCTCGCGCACTTTGTCCCGCGGTCGCACGAAGAGGGTCGCCTTCGGGCCGTCGGGGCGGATCACGAGCACCGTGTCGGGCTCTCCCATCCCGGTCAGGTACCAGACATCCGAATCCGGCTTGTAGGGATTGTGAACGTCTCCGTTGCGGAGTGTTTCCCGCGTGCCGAAGAACACGCACACTCCGTCCGGACACGCTTCCGAGAGCCGGCGGCGCCGTTCGGCGAAGACGTCACGATTCATGCGTACGAAACCCCCGTGGACGAGTGTATCAGTCCCCGCCGTCGCGGGGAGGTCCGCGGTGCGGTAACCTTCATCCGAGGCGCCCCTTCCACCATGCTCGTCACCTGCCCCCACTGCCCGCGTTCGCCCGTGTACTGGTCGCAGACCTGCTACCGACACATTCCCGACGACGAGAAGGCGAAGTGGCGTGAAGACGTCATCGGCGACGTCTATTACTTCGGCGGCGTCAACGTCCCGTTCACCGAATGCGACTTCTCGGGAATGGACTTCAAGAAGGCGAACCTCTCGCGGTCCCGACTCGAACGGACGCTGCTCGACGGGGCCAAACTCTCGGAAACCGTCTTCATCGAAGCGGACTTGACCGAGTGCAGCGCAAAGGGCGCCGACGCCCGCAAGGCGAACTGGTCGGAATGCAAGTTGGACGGCGCGGACTTGACGGGGGCGAATCTCGAGCGCGCGAACCTCGAAGGCTCCGACATGAAGAAGGCCGTGTGCTCCGGCATCGACGGGCGCAGCACCCTCTTCCACGGCGTCGTGGCCCAAGGGACTTCGTTCGCGGGGGCGAACTTGGCCGATGCGATCTTCACGCAGGCCGACCTCTCCGGATGCGATTTCTCCGGCGCGAACGTCGCCCGCGTCGACTTCTCCGGAGCGAATCTGGCGGGCGCCAACTTCAAGGGCGCCCAAGGAATCCCGCTCGTCATCACGGACGACGAAACGATCTCCCGGGACGTCCTCGAAAACGGTTGAAACGGCCTCCGGCGGGGCCTAACGTACCCCCCACCGGGCCCCCGGCCCCAACCAGACGGACTCTCAGATGGACACCAAGATCGCGGACCTCGGGTCCTGCAAGAAGGAAGTGACGGTCACCATCCCCGCCGAACGCGTGGATTTGGAAATCAATCAGGCCTACGAATCGCTCAAGGGCCAAGTCGCCCTCCCCGGGTTCCGTCAGGGCAAGGTGCCGCTCTCGATGCTCGAAAAGCGCTTCGGCGACGGCGTCGCGAAGGACGTCGCGTCGAAGGTCGTCGAATCGGCCCTCGGTGAAGTCCTTCGCGAGCACAAACTCGAAATCGTCTCGGAGCCCGAACTGCATTCCGAAATGACGGGCGCCGAACGCGGCAAGGCGATCAGTTTCACCGTCCACGTCGAAGTGAAGCCCGTCTTCGATCCGCCGAACTACAAGGGACTCGAAGTCGAACGCGTGAAGAAGCCCGTCGCGGATGCGGACGTCGACAGGGTCGTCGACGACCTGCGCAAGCAGAAGGGCACCTTCAAGACCTCCGCGGGCGCCTTCGAAAAGGGTGACCGCGTCACGGGTGCGGTCAAGGCCGTTCTCGACGGAGCGGTCATGTGGTCGGCCGACGCGATGAACGTCGACGGCAAGACGCACGAGTTCGGCCCGTACCACGTCCACGGGATCGAAGGCGTCCTCGAAGGCCGTAAGACGGGAGACACCGTCTCGCTCGAAGGCCACGGCGCCGACCATCACGACGCCGGTTCGCACGCGCGCCCGGTGACGATCGAAATCACCATCGCCGAAGTCGCGAAGGTGGAACCCGCGGTTCTCGACGACGCGTTCGCGAAGCAGTTCAACCAGGAAACCGTCGACGCCTTCCGCGCGGACATCCGCAAGCGCCTCGAAGAGCGCAACGACGCCCAGTCGGATGCGGAAGTCGACATGAAGTTGGTCGACCTTCTCGTCGATGCGGCGAAGTTCGACATCGCCCAAGGCCCCGTCGATCGTGCTTTGGCGCAGCGCCGTCAGCAGTTCACCTACGAACTCATGATGAGCGGCAAGCCGGCCCAGGAAGCCGCGACCATGCTCGAAGAGAAGGTGGGCGAAATGCGCACGGGCATCGAGCGCGAAGCCCGCGCGTGGCTCATCATCGAGCGTATCGCGAAGAAGGAAAAGCTCTTCGCCCTCGAAGACGATATCTCGAAGGAGATGGAAAAGGTCGCTCGCGATACGGGCGCCAGCATGTCCGAGGTTCGTGCGTATTACGAAGAGCGGGGACTACTCCCCCAACTTCGGGCGACGGTGGTCGAACGCAAGGTGCTCAAATTGCTTCGGGAGCACGCGAAGATCTCCGATAAGTAAGGGATCGGCGCCGCCTTCGGGCGGCCCCGCAAGGGAGAAGACAGGATGAGCGTCGAGAAGGCCAACTACTACGTTCCGTACGTCATCGAGCGCACCGGCCGCGGCGAGCGGTCGATGGACATCTACAGCCGCCTGCTCGAAGACCGGATCATCTTCGTCGGGACGGGGATCGACGACGGCTTCGCCAACGCGGTCGTCGCGCAGCTCCTGTTCCTCGGCAAGGACCAGAACCGCGAAATCTCGATGTACATCAATTCGCCGGGCGGCAGCGTCACGGCGGGTCTCGCCATCTACGACACGATGCAATTCGTGAAGTGCCCGGTGGCCACCTATTGCATCGGACAAGCGGCGTCGATGGGTGCGGTGCTGCTCGCGGCGGGTACGCCCGGCAAGCGCTACGCGCTCAACAACGCGCGCATCATGATCCATCAGCCGTGGGGCGGCGCTCAGGGCACCGCATCGGACATCCAAATTCAGGCCGAGGAAATCCTCCGCCTGAAGAAGCGGTTGAACGAAATCCTCGGTCACCACTCGGGCAAGCCGATCGAACAGATCGAACGCCTCACCGACCGCGACCACTTCATGTCGGCGGTCGAAGCGAAGGACCTCGGGGTCATCGACCACGTGGTCGACCCGTCGAAGGCCTGATCTTCCATGGCGAACCGGGACGGACGCGAAGAGCTCTGCACGTTCTGTCAGAAGCCCCGCCATCGTGTGCGCAACATGGTGGCGGGTCCTCCCGGCGTCAACATCTGCAGCGACTGCATCGAGATCTGCGGCACGATCATCACCGAGGACCGTCGCAAGACGGGCGGCGCCAAAGGCGGCGCCGCCGGGTCCTCGGCAAAGACGTTGCAGGTGCCTTCCCCACGAAAGATCGTGGAGCACCTCGACGGCTACGTGATCGGTCAGGAATCCGCGAAGCGCGCCATCGCCGTGGCCGTCTATCACCACTACCAGCGGATCGCGCAGGGCGGCAAGAAGAAGACCGATGTCGAAATCGAGAAGAGCAACATCCTTCTCGTCGGCCCGACCGGATGC
>CAIWVZ010000327.1 GCA_903916245.1 uncultured Planctomycetota bacterium
ACCGTCGATGAAGATGAGGTAGATCGTCTCCTTGCGGTCCGTCTTCGCGGCCAGTTGGCGGCCGATTTCGACGAGCAGTCCGCAAGCGGAAGCGGCGTCGTTGGCCCCGACGAACGGGAAGTCGGTGAAGCGCTTCGAATCGTAATGCGCTCCGATCGCGATCCCGTCCTTCGTTTTTCCCGGAAGGATGCCGATGATGTTGTTGAACTTCACCATGCCGATCGGGGTCTTCGTTTCGAAGGGCTGATCGTCGATCTGAGTGACGCCCGCCGCCGCGAGTTCGGCCTTGATGAGCTGCTGCGCTCGGACATGTCCCGGGGTTCCCGGGACGCGCGGCTCCTTGCATAGACGGATGACGGTCTGCATCGCCCGTTCGCCGTCCACCGTCGACTTCCACTCCTTCTCGACCTCTTCCACCTTGGGCGGCAGCGGTTTCTTTTCTTCGCCGCAGGCGACCAGCCCGAAGACGAGTACGACAACGAAGACTGCGATGAAAGTGGAGTGACGAGTCATGGGAGCTCTCCAATGATGCGGCGGCGATGGATCGGTTCCATGTTAGGTGGACGATGGATCGTGGAAAACCCTCCCTTCGGGGGGTATCGATCGATGGAGGGCAAAATCACGAACCGTTTGCCAAGCCGTAGCGAAGGAACAGCCTGCCGACCGGGCGGCATCGGCGGCGCATAACTCCGGGGATTTTTCGAGTACGGTCCACACATCCGAACGCCATGTCGGACCCATGATGACTCGATTGCGATAACCGGCGTGATGACGAACAAGTGATTCCGGACTCTCGATATCGCCCGGGCGGTGCCGTAGAGCGCCGCTTGGAACGCGCAGTGGCGAGCCGACGAATCGCGGGTCTTGTCCTTTCCGCATGATGTGGAAAGGCGTCCCGACATCGAGTAAGTCGATGTCGGGTCCTATGTAGGCGTGCTGCAAACGATCCAATCTCCTGTCTCTGCTCAGCCACAGGGCGATCGCCGACCAATAGGCACGAATACGCGGTACATCGGTAGCGAGTACCAGTCGCACGAGGGCGTCCGCATTGACCCGAAGGTGGTGGACTTCCATCCAATCGGTCAGAAGTCCGAGTGCACGAAGGTCTCCGTGTTCGAGTCCGGCCACGGACGCATGGAGAAGGGTCTCTTCGATAGGCGCCCACTCGTTGCGGTCGGACGCAAGAATCATGCCGATCCCCGCCATGTTTCTTGCGAGTTCGACGGGATCGGGCTGGGCGAGGCTCGCTTTGCGTCTCTTATAAGCCATGCTTCAGCCTTCTCGAGAGGTCGCGCAGCGTGGACCTCACGTGATCGTGCCACATCGGATGGGCGTCTTGTGCCGCAAGCCAAACTTCCGCGGAGGCGAGGTCGTCGGCGCTTGGTGCGAGTGCCATGCAATCGCCGAGATCCGTCCCGCGGTCGCAAAGAGCGAAGAGTTTCGACTTGAGCAGGTCGGCCTCTCCAAGTGTGTTCAGTCGCAGAAAGGCACCGTCGAAGACTGGGCGAAGACGAGACTCCCAGCCCGATGGGAGGACGGCGACGAGTCCGGACGGGCCGTTGTTGAGCCACTCGTCGGCGAGGGCGTTTCCGGAAGCGCGCATCTCGGCCGCGAACTCTCTCGCCGCTCGCGACGTCGCTACGTCGAGATTCGGAGCCAAGACGTCGACGTCGCGGGTCGGTCGATCGATGACGTTTAAAAGGGCGAGCGCGGAACCTCCGACGATGATCGCTTCAAACCGAAGATTGCGGGCGGCGAGGTAGGCGTCGAAGGCCTGGATCGTGGGGAGGGTCAGCATGTTGCGGAGTGATGGTATCGTTTTATCCGATACCATGTCAAGGGAAAACGGCGCAAATCATCGACCCGATATCGCGCGCCGGAGCCGTGTTCGGACGGAGAAAGCAAGATGTCGCTCATGAACCTCGACTCGATCCTTGCCGCAGCGGGCCGGTTGCGGGGCGTGGCGCATCGGACCCCGATTTTTCATTCACGGCTGCTCGACGAGGTCTGCGGGGGCCGGGTCTTCCTCAAGGCGGAGAACTTGCAACGGGGCGGGGCGTTCAAGTTCCGGGGGGCCTACAACGCTCTGGCTGCGAACCTAGAGGCCGCCAAGGCCCGTGGGGTGATCACCGCGTCGAGCGGGAATCACGGTGGGGCCCTCGCCTTGGCGTCGTCGATCCTCGGGGTGCGGGCGGTGGTCGTCATGCCCGTCGATGCTCCCGCCGTGAAGGAGGCGGCGATCCGAGCCTACGGCGCCGAAGTGGTGAAGGTCGGTACGACGAGCGAGGAACGTCTTCGCGACGCCTCCGAGCGCGCCGCGCGGGAAGGGCTCCTCGAGATCCCGCCCTACGACCACCCCGACGTGATCGCGGGGCAAGGAACGTGCGCTCTCGAGATTCACGAAGAGGTGATGGCGGACGTCGTGGTCGCGTGCTGTGGGGGAGGCGGGTTGCTCGCCGGAACCGCTCTTGCGGGCGCGGCACTGCGACCGCAATGCGAAACGTGGGGAGTGGAAACGGAGGCCGCCAACGACACGTGGCAGTCTTTCCAACAGCGCGAGCGCGTGAAGATCGCGCTCCCGGATACGCTCGCCGACGGCATGCGAAACCTCATGCCCGGAGCCTTGACCTTCCCGATCAATCTTGCGCATGCGAAAGGTATCGCCACGGTCAAGGAAGCGGATCTCGTCGCGGCGATGCGCTTCTTGTTCTCGCGGCTCAAACTCGTGATCGAGCCGACCGCCGCGGCGACCGTCGCGACGTTCATGACGCGCGCCGTCGATCTTCGAGGTCGCACCGGCGTCGCGGTGCTCTCCGGCGGCAACGTCGACCCGGCGCTCTATGCGCGGTTGTTGATCGAATCGCCCACGTGACCTTCCGTCCATAGGAAGGCCGCGCGCAACTTCCATCGCTTCGCCCGATCCGCCTCGCACGGCGGGATCAGGTCGCGTGCGACGGTCGGGCCGTGATAAAGCCTCAGCGCGACGTCGCCGCCGTTGTCCATGAGCCACGCATCGCGAAGTCCGAGATCGACCAACGCGTTCGCAAGGACCGAGATCGTGACGCCCGCGCGGTTGGAGGCACCGCCGACGACGAGCGATTGCAGGAGACCGCGTCCGTCGACCCCGAGCGCTTGGTGTGGATAGAGCCCGGGGAGGAAGACGACGATCGCTTCGCTCCGGTCGATGCGGTAGTCGCCGGGATCGGAAGGGGTTGCCGACGGCCGATAACCCTTCGCGTCGAGCGCACGTCGCAAGGCGAAGGGGTCGACGGGCAAGATCTCCTCCGCGCCGAGTCCGTTGACACCGTTCGGAAACCGATACGCCAGCGGCAATCGGACGGCGCGACCCGCCACCGCATCGGTGGCCGCGGCGCGATCCACGTCGAGGCAATCGAAACCAAAATCGACATGAACCCCCGGCGTGACTTCGACGAAGGCGGGGCGCAAAAGGTGACGCAAGTCGGCGTACTCCCGGACGTCGGGTGTCGTCGGCCGGCCGTCGCGCACGAGTCGCGGGCCGCTGATCGCGAAGCCGTCGATCGTCGGAAACGTCGGAAGCGCACCGCGGAGGATGTCCGCGGTGCCGATATCGACCGCCGTTCCGCATCGACCGTCGCCCGAGACGAGGGCGGATGTCGTACGGATGCGTCCAAGTCCGGCGATTCCGAATGTGTCGCGATCGCGCCGTCCGTCGCGATCGAGTGAAAGGGCCGCCGCGATGCCCTCGTTCGTCAGGAGGTTGCCACAACCCGTCGCCATGAGGACGCGATCCGGCGACGCGAGTCGTCCGAAGTGCGAGTCTTCATGCGGGGATGCGTCGACCACGTCGACGGGCAAGAACGTCCGCCTCATCGATTGCGGATCGAAAATCGGAAGACCCGTTTCCGCGTCGATGCGATGCGGGCGTCCGACACCCCGGATGATGCCGCTTTCGTTCGCGGCTTCCTCTTGGATGGACAAGCGCACGCGCGCGTGATCGGAACCGATCCGCACCCACCATGCGGGGACATCCCGGCGTTCCTCGCCGGGGATCGCACCGGTTCGCACGAATTGCGCGACCTGATCGATCGTGAAGGGCCGATGCCGCGGATCCATGAGGACCGAGATTACAGAGGCGTCGTGCGTTTCGTAAGATCGACTCGGAAACGATCGTCCCTTTCGAGCCCTTTTTGATGGCACCTGAACAGAACACCTGCAAAATCTGCACCCGCAACCCGGCTACGGTCCCCGAATCGGCGACCGTTCCGAGGTATTGCACCACCTGCTGGGATCAGCGGCTGAAGCAGCTCTACAAACTTCAGGATCAATTCCGTTCGCAGCGCGCGATGCGCACGACCGAGGCCGAAAAGTACTTCGCGTACCACGAGGCGGTGAAGGACGAGGACGGATTGTGCGCCGTCATCTTTTGTATGCACGACAACATCGCGGATCACCTCGATGTTTCCGCCTACCTCCTTCCGGTTCTCCCGTGGGACGAGAAGGTCGCGTTCATCTACCCCGAGGGCGTCGAGATGGAAGTCGAACTCGTCGACGTCTTCCTCTCGTTCGTCGAGGGCGATCTGATCAGCGGGTGGCGCTGCCGTTCGTGGACGATGGAAATCACGCGCTGCGCACCGGGGGCCTTCTGGGTCGATTCGGCGGATCGCGACGCGGGCGACAACCGCAAGGCCGAAGAAGAGGAATGACGCGGTTCGTGGTCACCGGAAGGTGGACGCTCGCGGCTCCGATCCCCTCTGGTGTTGTCGTGAGGCGTTGAAGTCGCTGCGAGGGATCGCGACTAGGAGCCGGGGCGACGCGGGCCATCCATAGGGCGGTTTCGGCCGAGGCGCTCGTGCGCCGCGACGAAATCGTCGCCGAGAAACGACGCCGCGAGATTGATCTCGCCTGCAAGCAGCGTGGCGCCGATGACGCAGGCGAGCTCTCGAGCGGAGGCGGCACCGATGATCGACCGTCCCTCCGCGGCGGTTCCCTTTCCGGTTCCGCCTCCGACCGTCGCGGCATGGAGATTCGGCAGGTCGAGCGTCGCGTAGAGATCGCCGCCGCGCGCCTCGAGAGACAATGTCCCGACGGAACTCTCCGCGACGTACGCCGCGTCCTGTCCCGTGGCGATGTAGATTCCGGCCAGTCCGTTGGCGATTTGGATCGCGTGGTTCGGGCTTCCCATGCGGCTGAACGCGAGTTGATAGGTCGTCCACAGATCGGCGAGAGCGGTCGCGGTCGTTTTCAGCTGCGACACGACGACCGCTTCGGGAACGAGGGCCTCGGCGACGACCCATTTCCCGCGCCACGAGCGCCGGGTCGCGCGCTTTTCGACGTCGTGCCCGTGGAGCAGCGTCATCGCGGCCCCCTGAATGAGCGCGGTCATCGCCCCCGCCGCCTTGGTGACCATGTTGATGCCGTGGGCGTCGCCCGTGGTCATTTCAAGTCGAAGCAGAAGCCGACGGCCGAGGATCTCCCAGTCGAGCGCGGTGACTTTTCCGTGGGACGTCGTCGCCTCGGCGGCCGCGACGAGTCGCGCGCGTTCGGCATCCACGAAGCGGCCCGCGGCGATCGCCGAGTCCACCGAATCGAACGTCAGTATGGGCCACACGATCAGACCGTCGCGGAGAACGCGCACGCGAATGCCGTCGGCGCAGGCCTTCAGACCGCGTTGATACGACGCGACCATCGTCCCTTCGCAGGTCGCCATCGGGACGGCGTAGGTTCCTTCGAAGTCGCCGAGAAGTCGCAGTGGGCCCACCACACCGACGGGGATCTGCGCGTGTCCGATGAACTGCTCCACGTTGCCGCGGGCTTCGGCCGCGGGCACCGCACGCCCGGAAAGATGGGGGATCGAGGTCCCCGTCCATGTGCGCCGTGCCGCCACCACCGCATCCGAGAAGTCGTCGTTGCGGTCGCGAGGTGGTGACGTGTCGATGGCGGTGCGGCTCATGCGTCGATTCTAGGAGGAACGGCCACGTCGAAAAACGACGCGCCCCGGTCGACCGTGAGATCGACCGGGGCGACGTCACCCGCGAAGGGTGTTACCCGTGATCAGGTATTGAGCTGCAGCACGGGTGTCTGCATGAGGAGCGAGCCCGGATCGCCGGCGTTCTGCAGAATGAACATCGTGTCGAACACGAGTCCCGCGGGCACCAACCCCGACGGGTAGTCGAAGCGGCCCGAGCCGTCCGCATCGAGGACGCCCGAAAGGAACGGGTCGTTGTAGAGCGCCACCCAATTGTTGAGGGCGTCCCAACCGAGGCCCATCAAGGGGCCGCGGCCGTAGTCGGGAGCCTGCGCACTGATCAGGATCGACCACTTCTTGCCCGCCATCGACGATCCGGCGTTGAGGATCATCGCGATGCCTCCGCCTTGACCGTTGTTGGCACGCACGTCGAAGAGATCGGTGATCAACGCCGAACCGAACGCCGCGCCGTTGTCGGAACCCATCGAGCGTGCGATCTGGTTGGACCAGTCGCCACCCGTATTGGTATCCGTCGCCGCCGCATCGCGCCCGTACGATCCTTCTCCGCCGATCTGACGATTCACCGCACCGCCCCACTCCGCCCAGTGGGCGGGAGAGCGCGGGTGGTTGTTGACGAAGTAGTTCGTCGACGACAAGCGCCAGTTGGTGCGGACGACGTCGAGCACGCGACCGTAGTTGTCGTACAGCGTGATGGCCTGTTCGTCGGCCGTCAGACCGATCGTTTCACCGGCTGCCGCGATGTTCCAGTAGTTCGGAAGGGTCGCCGAGACCGGTGCGGGCATTTCGGCCGGGGCCGAGACACTCGTGCCGATGACCGGGTGCCCGTAGAGGGCCGCGGCGGTCCCCTTCCAAGGACGGATGGTCTGACGCGTCGTGTTGATGATGTTGACGATCTCCAACTCGTAGTTCGTTCCGTCGATGATGCCGAAGAATCCACCGCTGCGGACGTGGAACTCGATGTAGTCGGGCGAATCGTCGACTTCGTTGATCACGAAGTCCTGTGTCGCGATCGGATCCGTTCCACGTGCACCGGAGCTGCGATTCTCGAGTCCCATCGACGTCTGAACCTGTCGGGTCCAGTCGCCGCCGGAGTTCGAGTCCAAGCCCCAGATGCGTTCGACGGAAACGGTGGTCGCCGATCGCGGGGCGAGCCCGCGGAACAATCCGCCGAGCGAACCTTGCGAGAAGGTGCCGAGGTCGTTTCCGATACGCACTTCGTCCACCACGATGCCCGACCGATTCACGAGGGCGACGACGGCCGAGAAGCCGTTCGACAGCGATACGCCGGCCGGGAGTACCTTCAGTTTCGGAGAAACCGGAGGCGTCTCGGGGAAGTCGGCGGCACCGATGCGGGAGACGACCGCCACACCCTTGGAGGCGAGCGTCGTCGCGCCGAGCGGCGCGGACCACGAGGTGTTCGCGGATCGGACGATCACCGTGTAGTCGGAGAGATCGACGGAGGTGCCGCCGAAGTTCGTCAGTTCGACCGACGGATTCGGGTTGTTGCACACTTCCGTGATCATCAGCTTCGTGCGGCTCGGGGGAGCGACCGCATTGCGGACGTACGCCGCACCCATGTTGGTGCAGGTTCCCGTGTCGTCGTTCGGAGCGCCGATCAGGACGTTCGGGCAGCCGTCCGCGTTGGTGTCGCCGATGGCGTCGATCATCTGACCGAAGTTGCTGGAGGTGCCGCTGCCTTCGAACATCGCGAGCAAGCGCTGATCCGCCGAGCTGTAGAT